>NZ_JAMZGM010000023.1 GCF_024158605.1 Sebaldella sp. S0638
TCATTTCGGACACCTGCCTTCTCTCAATTAGTTTACACAATCAAGATTTTTGTGTCCACTTTTTCATACTAACACCACTTCCATAAAAATTACCTAAGTTTATATATTTACTTCTTGTTTCAAGAAGATATTTTGATGTTGGATCGTTTGACATATTAAAAAGACTGCTTTGTGCTGCCAAAGGATTTATCGGTAATACTCCTGTTGCTTTTATATCAAGTATCGGATCCATATTCTTTACTATATTTATTATTCCCGAACCGTTACTTACTCCTGTATTCACAGTTTTTCCTGCCACCAATCCACCGCTTGTTGTACTCCCTGTGATTATTTGTGAATCTCTGTCTATTTCTGCCGTTAATATCAGGTTGCCTGTAGTTATTATGAGATTTCTCGCTTCTATTACACTTGCTTGCCCTGTTACATAAGATAAATCTCCATTTTTTACTAATCTTCTGTATCTTACCGGTCTTGTTGTACTGTTTATTCCATGCCACTCTACTTCTTCATATCCGTCTTTAAGCTGGATTCCTGTCCCAAGTGTTGTTGTATTTGTTATTGTCCCCACTGTGAGTTCTGCTGTATTTCCTGCTGATATTTTTCCATCCTTATTATTTAATTCATTTCCTGTTATTTGAATGTTATTTCCTGCCGAGATATTGGCATAAGTTGTTTGAGCATTGCTTTTTAGTATCCCTTTTATTGATTCTCCCGGATACATAAGTGTATCTGATGCTGCTACTCCAAATTCTCCATCTGTTACAAATCTTGAATGTATTTCTGATCCGTAATAGTAATCAAGTAAAGAATTAAATCCTCCTTGTGCATTTGCCATACTTAGTATTGAATTGAAATGATTTACTCTTCCTGCATTTGATCCTGCATTTTCTTCTCTTCCAAATGCCCATTTACTGTTGAACTCAGCTTCTGTGTAGATTTGTCCGTCCCAAGTCTTATAGTATATCTCATAATCTGTTAACCCGGTTACTTTTCCTATATTATCTATTTTGGTTACTTCCATAGAGATATCTCCGGAACTCTGTATCATTCCTGTCTGATTCAGAAGATAGTTTCCCTTTAGATTGATAAGTCCTGTTGATAGAAGTTCTCCACTCAAATTTTCAAGCGTATTAAATTTTATATCTAATAACTCTCCACCATATATTGCCATACCTACATTATTAGTTATCTTATCTGTCGCTATCAGTCCAAGCTGTTCTGAAAAGGCTATTAACTCATTATTTACTATGTTATAAGCACTTATTCTTCCATTTTCTCCTGTTATCATACTATTATTTACTACAGTTCCTGTTCCTTCTAAAACTATTATTTCAGAAGCCAGTTCTGTATTATTAATGATGTCTCTTCCTTTTATCTCTATATACCCTGCTCCTGTTGTCTCTCCTGAATTAAGTATATCAAGACCATTCACCTGAAGATAGTCCTCGCCATGTAATGTTCCATTCAGTGTCAGGTTTCCTCCAGATGTTAGCACTACACTGTTTCCTCTTATCAAGCCTGTATTTCCATAACCTGATAGATTTCCCATATCTACTGATGCTGATTCTATTGTTCCGCTGTTTGTTAGGTTTGTATTATTAAGTTCTACTTTTTGATTCGACCCTATATATCCTCCAACATTGTTAATGAAGGCATTATTAGCTTTAAGCACTCCGTCAGCTGCAAGTGTCCCAGAATTAGTCAAACTTAAAGTTATTAGCTCCATATTTGTAGCACTTATATAGTTTTGGTTCGTTATATTATTTCCTTTTAATTTTGCATTATCCAACACTATTATCTGGTTACTGCTAATGATATTTCCAGATACATCTACATCCAGATTTTCTGTTAATATTTCTCCGCTATTTGTAAATGTTGTTCCTCTTGATACTATTTTATCTGAGACTTTTAAAGTACCAGTATTTGTTATATCTTTTGCAGTTAATGTACCACCTGCATTCACGATATTATGGTTTTCAAAATTCTCGTTTACTGTAAAATCTCCATTTGTATTTGCTGTACCTCGATTTACTACATTTCCTGCTGCACTTATTCCAGCTCCTGTATTTATCTTCCCAGTTGTTTTGTTATCTATATTTTTTGTAGTAAGCTTTTCGTTAGTTAATATTTCGCCATTATTATCAAGATTTTCTGTTTCTATCTTTCCCTCAGCTACGATATTTCCTGTATTATTAGTATCTTTTGCCGACAAATCTCCTGCTGTCTGAATATTACCAGAGTTATTGAGATTCTTTTCTATCTTTATACTATCTTTTCCGTATAAAGTTCCTTGATTTGTCGTATTTCCTTTTATATTCAGATTCTTATCAGAAAAAACTTTCCCTGTATTAGCAACATCTCCACCTACAGTTACATTTCCTTCACTCTGCATATCTGACTTATTTGTTAGACTCTTACCTACTTTTATTTCATCTTTTCCATAAACCAGATCAGAAGCTTCAAGATTACCTTTTACTTCGAGTGATCCTTCTGATAAAAGCTGTCCATTACTCTTAGTATCTCCGCCTACAGTAATATTTCCTTTTGAATACACTGTTACATTACTTTCAAGATCCCCAGTTACTTCCAGTTCACCAGCCTGAGTCCCTGATCCTTTCAGTGAAGTTTTATCAGCTTCTATCTTCACTTTACCTTCTGAATAAGTCGAAGACTCCTGTGTAAATTCCTTAGCTTTTATATCTATACTTTCCTTAGCCTGCATTCTATTAGTAACTATCGTTCCATCTGCATTTATTCTCAATACACGCTCAGAAATAACATCTCCGTTAACTCCAACATTACCATTTACTGCTACTATCTTTATCTGATTCCCGTATACACTTCCAAAGGCTGATGATGATATCAAAAGTTCGTTATTATTTGTTCCTTGCTTTGTATACTCCTTTGTATCAGGATTATAGTCAAAATTCCCGGCTATCAAGTCTACCTCTGCATCTTTAGCATGTATCTGACCATCTATATTTATATTCTTTGATAGTAATGCAAGATATCTCACACCCTCTGCATTTATTCCGTCACGCCCTACTGTTATATCTCCACCCCTAATATTAAAAGGAAGAAGATTCCCATTTCCGTCTACATCCACTCTTGATGTAGTGAACATCACTTTATCAAAATTTATAAATCCTGTATTGTTCAAATAGAATCCATTCGTTGATAAGAAAACCATGTCTGTCTTATTACTTGACATCACCTCAAGAAATGCTTCTATTTCTACCCTGTTCAGTATCAGCCTTGCTGCCTGTTCTCTACTAAGATTAGGATTAGCTGCCATCATTCCTGCTAGATAACTTCTTCCTACACCTTCACCAAAGTTATTAAATACTACTCCTTCTTTAGTTTGGAAGTTCTCAAAATCATTTACGCTTATACCTTTATTATTCGGTGTATTTATATTTATTATTGCAGCCTGTCCATTTTGAGCTCTGTCTATACTTGTATTTTGATTTGCATTTCTATCTAACTTTATATCTGCGAACATAAAGCTATTCAGCATTCCCAATAAAAGACCTATTGCTATGTTCCTGTTTACGAACCTTTCCCATTTACCTTTCTTCACTTATTCCCTCCTGTTTTACTTTTTTCATACTCCCTTTTTTCCTTCCTAAAATTTTGTGATTCTTATTAAATATATTAATTAGCTAACTTATGCAACAAATCTATTAATTTAAAGATCATTTTATTATCAACTGATACTTTGCCATGATCCAGTTCACTTTTCCCATAACCAAAAATGAGATATCACAAGATATCTTCTTTAAAATATTTAGTACAATGGTTTGTTCCTTTTATTTTTCCATTTAACTCCATTACCCATTTTTCCTCCCATTTATTTTTTCAAATAAAAAAGGAAAATTAAAATATCTAATTACTATAAAAATACTACTCTACTTTTATACTTACTAATGATTCCTGAAATTAATTATTGTTCCGCTTCTCATTACTTATATTAAATATTAAACTTTCCATCTAAATTAAATCGTTTCATTATTATAACATATCCAAAAATCTCCCGCAACACATTATTAAACAACTTTATAATTATCAAATAAAAACTACAAAAATTCCCGAAATATTTATTTACCAAAAAACACCACTCAATTCAACACCTTAATCAAAAACTCCTGATACCCTCTCAAATCAGCTTTCGAAATATCCTCCTCAAATTTCGCAGTTGATACATTCCCCTCAAACAGCTCCTCGACCATTTTCTTACTCTTCTTATCAACATAAAGCTTTAAAGATTTTCCATCCTTCAAATCAGCCGAACCATTCTTATATACCAGTTTACTTACGTCACTCTTCACACCGAATTTACTAAAATAACTATCTCTGAATTGATCACTTTTAAACGAAACCACTCCGTTTGCCCTACCGTCACTGCCAAAATTTATATTTAAAGTAAATGCCTGTGAATTAATTTTATATCTTTTCAGCTCATGCCTTTCAAAAAACATCTCTAATCTGTCATTTAAAGCTGTTTGTATGACAGTTTCCCCGTCGAAATACCCGTCAGGTACATTAAACTTAAAAATCAGATCCTTTAATTTCAAATCTGTCTGCCCCGAAAGATACCCGTTTTTAAGCGTAAAATATCCGCTCCCGCCGGCCAGATCAGCCCTTACTATCCCTGTATAATTCTCACTGTTAAATGTAATAAGTCCGTTTTTCACTTCCAGTCCTTTATTATTTATATTCACTTCATTTACAGAAGAGTACAAAATCCCTCCAAAAACTAAAATCAAAAACAACAATAACTTTTTCATTCTCCCACTCCTGTTTATTTATTTTTTCCATTAATTTCCATTATTTTATCTGCTGCTTCCGCCACACTTCTCACCACAAAAGCTGCCTTCTCTCTTATGCTTTCCTCTGAATGAGCCATGGCAAAACTATACCTGCATACTTCAAAACCGGGCAGATCATTATATGAATCGCCAATATACGCCGCTTCATCAGGACTTATATCCAAATATTCAAGAAGTTTCAGTACAGCAGTACCTTTGGAATTATTTTTCGGTCCTATTTCCACACTTCTGCTCCCTGTTATAAAAATCTCACTTCCGTAAAATTCTTTCTGCATCTCTTCCAGTATCTTATATTTCTTGTCTTTCCCAGTTCCGATATTTATTTTCAGAACTTTTTCTGCATCTGACAATAAAAGTCTCAAATGCATCTTAGTCAGATACTTTGTATTAAATCTTTTTCTATATAGTAAATTTATAACTCTGCTCACAAAAACCGCAGGTCTGAAATAATTACTCGCTTTATCTGTCACCAGTACATAAAAATAAATATCCTTTATATATTTTTTCTCCAGTTTTTTTATTATTCTTTGTGCTATACTCTTTTCCAAAAAACTTTCATGTATTATTTCATTGTTCGTATTTGATATAACTGCGCCGTTTACACTTATTTTATACAAAGGGATTTTTAGATTTTTTTCCACTTCATATATGGATTTTTCCAGACGTCCTGTTGCTATCGCCAGCTTAACATTATTGTTCTCTAATTTTTTCAAAGCTTTTTCATTTGCCTGATTTGGCTTCACATGATTTCTTGCTTTATGTATTAACGTCCCGTCCAGATCAGAGATAAATATTTTTATCATTTAAAGTCTCCTATAAATTTATTTTAAAGCTCTTTTTCACCGTTTACTCTTAATACTTTTTCTACTGCATCTGCCACACTGTCCACCACGAACGCCGCTTTACTTTTTATAAAGTCATCTGCATGAGACATAGCAAAACTGTATTTACATACCTCAAAACCGGAAACATCATTATATGAATCACCTATAAAAGCCACTTCGTTTTCCGTGAGATTCTCTTTCTCCATTACCATTTTTATGGCATTTCCCTTAGTATTTCCCTTTGGCCCTATCTCTATACTCTTCGGCCCAGAAATGGTAATTTCCGCATCAGAATGTCTTTCTCTCAATATTTCCTGAAGAGTATATTTATTTGCCGGATCTGTACTTACAAGAAGTTTTATGATTTTTTCCTTTCTTTCCGCTAGTTCTTTTACTATATCCCCTGAATAGTGTATTGCATTAAACTGTCGCTGATACTTATAGAAATTTGCCATTTTCTTCAAAAAATTAGGATACTTGATATATCTTTTTGCTCCTACAGTCTGTAAAACCATATAATTAAGCTCTTTTATATAATTCTTCTCAATATCATTTCTTAGTCTGTCAATCACATCATATGTAAAAGTATTTTCCCTTATGAGAATATTATCCTTTGTGTATATCGTTCCTCCGTTCAAACCTATTCTGTAATTTCGGGAATCTATATAGCCCTCTATTTCCAGAATATGATAATCAAATCTTCCTGTTGCCACTGCAAATTCAATATCGTTCTCATGTAGGAGTCTTATTGCCTTTACATTTCTTTCGTTAGGTTCAATTCCGGTTTTGGGTTCATGAATCAATGTTCCGTCTAAATCAGATATAAATAATTTTATCATTTTCTGTTTCCCCTTTATTTTTTTATTTCATTATACCATATAGCAGAAGAAAATTATATTCGCGAAAATTTTAAAACAGTATTTAAATCTGCCTTTTTTATTATTTTATTAATATTCATATTTATTTCCGGTAAATAAAAATTTGACCTGCTTATTATAAAGACAAGTCAAAATTTTTATATAATTTTTTTTAATTACGTTATTAATAAACTAAAACACAAGGCTCATATCCATTTTTTCCCCGTTTATTATAGCCGGAAATACAAGATTTTCATATAATTCCGGTGTAGCTGCCGCTTTCGGAACATCTTTCTGAATCAGTTTATCCCCTTGATAAATCTCTGTTACTATTTTATTTTCCTCATTTAAATATAATTTCATTACCATATTATCAAAATCAGCTGATCCGTCTTTAAAAACAAACGATTTACCATTGGCTGTCATGTCTCCGTTTACTTTACCATCTGCATCTATTGTAAAATTCTGTTTTATTTCTACTCCCATAAATTTCAGATCAATCTTTGTTGACTCAGGGCGTCCTGCTTTGAAAACTATATGCACTTCTCCCATTTTATCCATTTGAGCAATGTAATCCCCGTCAAAGTTTTTATCCACAACAGTAAATTTAGCATATTCACCTGATACGTTTTTTATTTCCGTTACTCCGTCCAAATGTCCATCTTTCAAAGTAAGAAAGCCTTCCCATCCTGTACCGACCTTTTCTTTCAAATTAGTTTTTATTTTCCCTGTGTAAGGCTGCCCTTTATAAGTGACTATTCCTTTATAAGCCTTACCCTTATAAGTAATTTCTCCTTTTTCATATTTCAGATTTTTATTTGGAATAGTTACTTCCTTTGGCATACATGAAACTGCAAGCCCTAAAATAAGCACCAGCATTAATAAATATCTTTTCATAAAAACTCCCTTTCTTTATTTGTATTATATTTATCAAAAAACAATATAATTAAAATATAACATATCACACATATAAAATCAATTTAATAAACAACAGGAAAATAAAAATACCGGAAATACAATCCCGGTATTATAGTTTCTGTTTTATTTTAATCCTGCCACAGGCAGTAATTCTTCCTCAAAATCTTTTACTGTAAACAAAAGTATATTTTCTTCTCTTGCCATTAATTTATCACCTTCATATACTTCCGTAATAAGTTTTTGTTTTGTTTCAGGATCAAGAAACATTTTTACCTTTAAAGTATCCTTAACAGCAACACCACCTTGAAAATCAAGCTGCTCTCCGGCCTGCTCTATAAGACCGTTCACATTTCCATCTTTATCAAATATCAGATCCTGACTTATATCATTAGGAAATTTCCCTTTCAGTTCTTTTAATTCCCCGTTTTCAAAATTCATCGAAAATTCTCCTATTAAAGGATGTTTCAGGATATATTCCCCGTCAAATTTCCCGTCTTTTACATTAAATTTGAAATGAGTTTTCGCGGCATCGTTCTTGAAATCAGTAATTCCGTACAAACGCCCGTCTTTCAGATCGATAAACCCTTCTTCAAACTGTTCTTTATCAGCAATTTTCTTTAATTTTACTTTTCCGGTATAAGGTTTTTCCTTATATAAAACTATACCATCCTTATAACTAAGGTGCTTGTCCGGAACAGTGAGCTCTTTCGGCACCCCGCACGATAAGATTCCAAGCATACATATTATCACAAATAATATCCTTTTCATTTGTCCTCCTCTACTTTTGAGCTTTATGATCCTCAATGGAACTAAATACAATATCTTCTATTGTTTCCAGATTTATTCCCAGAAATTTTTCTGTTTTGGAATAAGATTTTCCGTCAACAAAGCTCTCCATTGTTATCATCCAGGTATTCTGATCTATTGAAAATTTTGCCTCTATATCCATATTGCTGTCATTTTCTATCTTTGCCATACCATCTTTAAATGCAATTATAGTCATGATTTTTTTATTTTCATATTTAAATGTCCCGTTTGCCAGTCCGTTTGTGAATGTAAAGTCATAATCTGTCTTTTCCTTGTCATTCTTCATCTGCATAGAAAGTATCGTCCCGTTGTCAACATTCAGAACAAGCTCTCCGTCTCCGCTTTTATACAACAGTTCTCCCTGAAATTTTCCTCCGCTTATATTATATTTTAACAGGAATCCGTCTTTTACATTTCTTATCTCTGCATTTCCATCCAGATGTCCGTCTTTTACATACATATAGCCTTCATTACCTTTTTGGCTTTTCGGAAGAACAAGCTTACCTGTATAAGGTTCTTTTCTGTAGACAATTATTCTGTCCTGAACACTTAAGTGTTTTTCCGGCAGAATTATTTCTTCCGGTGCCTTACATGCTGTAATTACCAGTAAAACCGGTAAAATAAATAAAAAAAATCTTCTCATTCCTATCTCCTAAGTTTTATTTATCCTTTCCTTTGCTGTTTTCCTCTAAAATACTTGATATTGCAATTATTCTAAAATATTCCATTCCAAAAACTTTATTGGGTTTCTCGTCTCTCCCCACAGATTTTCCGTTAATAAAGAATTCCATTCCCATATCTCCGGTTTCCTGATTAACATAATATTTTACTTCTGTGGTAAGACCATCTTCTTCAAGAGTCAGCACACCGTCAGAGAACTCAAATTTTTCTCCCTCTGACTCAAACCATCCGTTCGCCAGACCATCCACAAACGTAATGTCATACTTTATACTTTTGGAATAATCTCCCAAAAGTCTCACTATCTTTCCGTTATTGTAATTTACAGTCATGTTTACGCCCTGATCTGCATTTTTTATAACGGTTTCTCCTTCGAATTTATTATCAACTATATTAAACTTTGTATACATCTGCTTTTTATCATTTTTCAGCTCTGTAGGCCCGTCAAGATAACCGTCTTTAAATGAAACAAATCCTGAAACACCGTTCTTATCTTTTAGATTTATTTTCCCTGTGTATTTTTCATTTTTATAAAGTACAGTTTCATTTTCTATTTTTACATCTTTATCTGGAAGTGTTACTTTCTTTGAAGTTCCGCAGGATAAAACCATTAAAACCAACAATATTATTAAGATTCCCTTCCTCATGCGACCTCCTTAAAACTTACCAAATATACATGAAATTATACCATAGAAATGAAATTAAATAAAGACAGTAGCTGTTCAAAAAATATTTATTATTTCCTCAATTACCGATTATACTAAATTGCTGATATACATATAAGAATTATCTGCATATAAAATTGATTTTTTCCCGCAAATAACTTATAATTTTAATAGTTACTTTATTTATTTATTTAATTATTAAAAATTAAGTGAGGTGAAAAATATGTCTGTCATAAAAGAACTAAAAATTGATTTTATATCTTCAGGGAAAAAAAACTTTATTTATCCTACTCTGATAAAATATAAAAACGAACTTATACTTATTGATACAGGATATCCAAATATGATTTCAAAATTAGAAAAAGCTTTCCAAAACAATGGAGAGTCATTTTCAAATCTCACGCGTATCTGGATTACTCACCATGATCACGATCATATAGGTTCGCTTCATGCTATCAGGGAAAAGTATCCGCATATAAAGGTTTATGCCGGTGCCGGTGAAGTTCCGTATATAGAAGGAAGGGAAATTCCCCTGAGAATGAAACAGGCTGTGGAGCTTCAGACACATCTTTCAGAAGAAGAGCAAAATGAAGGATTGATATTTCAAAAATATTTAAAATCTGTTGAACCTGACAAGGTAGATTTTCTTCTATATGATGATATGCTGCTTTTAGACGGCAATATAAAAGTTATTGCTACTCCCGGACATACAAAAGGTCATGTTTCTTTTTATTTTCATGAAGAAAAAACTCTTATTGCAGGCGATGCGCTTGTAATAGAAAACAATAAGCTTGAACTTCCTTTTCCGCAGTTTGCAGAAAATCTTGAAACTGCAAAAAACTCAGCAAAAAAGCTGGCACAATGCCCCATAAGCAAAGTGCTTTGCTACCACGGCGGAACAAAAGAGGGCAGTTCTTTTGATATTAAAAAAGAAATACTGAATGCATCTACATAAAAGTAGATAAAAGGATTGCAGCAGATAATTATTTTACCTGATATAATCCTTTTATACGGTGAACTGTTAATAATCATAATATAAACTAATCCATAAATATCAAAGGTGCTGTACCAAAACTCTGCGTTTTGATACAGCACTCTTTATTTATATAAATATTCAAGCAAAAAACTCTCTTAAATCTGTTTCTACATCTGTTATTCCTGTAAGCCCTAACTGTTCATTCAGAAGCTTAGCTACATTTGGTGATATAAACGCCGGTAATGTAGGCCCGACATGTATATTTTTAATTCCAAGATACAATAATGCAAGTAATACTATTACTGCTTTCTGCTCATACCATGCCACGTTAAATTCTATAGGAAGATCATTTATATCATTTGCATTAAATATTTCTTTTAATTTCAATGCTACAACTGCCCATGAATATGAGTCATTACACTGTCCTGCATCAAGTACTCTCGGTATTCCGCCTATATCTCCGAGATTTAATTTATTGTATCTGTATTTTGCACACCCTGATGTAAGAATTACTGTATCTTTAGGAAGAGCCTCTGCAAACTTTGTATAATATTCTCTGTCATTCATTCTTGCATCGCATCCGCTCATTACTATGAATTTCTTTATTGCACCGGATTTTACAGCATCTACCACTTTATCCGCAAGTGCAAATACCTGTGCATGTGCAAATCCTCCTACGATTGTTCCTGTTTCTATTTCTTTTGGAGGTTCGCATTTTTTAGCCATTTCTATTACTTCTGTAAAGTCAAATTTTCCGTTTTCATCAGCTTTCAGTTTTTTCCATTCAGGATAACCTGTAGCATTTAGTGTGAATATTCTATCATTGTATGTAGAGTTAGGTCTTGGCGGTACAAGGCAGTTTGTAGTAAAAATTACAGGGCCGTTAAATGTTTCAAACTCTTTTACCTGATGATACCAGGCATTTCCATAATTTCCTGCCAGATGTTTATACTTTTTGAATTCAGGATAATAGTGTGCCGGAAGCATTTCCGAATGTGTATATACATCTACTCCTGTTCCTTCTGTCTGCTCAAGCAGCTCTTTCATGTCTTTCAGATCATGACCAGAAATCAAAATTCCCGGATTCTTTCCTACACCTATGTTTACTTCTGTTATTTCAGGGTTTCCAAATGTACTTGTATTTGCCTCATCTAATAAAGCCATTACATCTACACCGTGTTTCCCGGTATCAAACACAAGATTCGTAAGTTCTTCAGCAGTCAAGCTCTCATCTTCTGTAGCAAGAAGTGCTTTTTCATAGAAAGCATAAAGATCTTCACTTTCTTTTCCAAGATTAAAAGCATGGAAACCATATGCGGCCGTTCCTTTTAATCCGTACAAAATTATCTCTCTTAATGATCTTACATCTTCATTCTCTGTTCTTAACACTCCTACTGCGGGAGCCAGCTGTTCAGCTCCTTCTTTTGTAGTGAATTCCCATGTTGTCAATGGTTTCCCTTCGAATTTCGGATCAAGAGCCACACCTTCTTTTTCCAGTTCCGCTTTTATACTTTTTCTGTATTCCACGGCTTTTTTAATGTCTTCCACCATGTCATCCGCATCAAAGTTAGCATTTGTAATAGTGGAAAAAAGAGCTTTGAACAGAAATCCGTTAATTTCATCTGAAACCTTTTTTACCTTTCTCAATTGTGATGAATAGTTAGCCATTCCCTTCAAAGCAAATATTAATGTATCCTGAAGGTTAGCAACATCATCAGTTTTACCACATACTCCTCTTACTGTACATCCATGGTTCTTAAATGTCTCCTGACATTGAAAACAAAACATACTCATTCTCTTTACCTCCTAAAAATTCTCTTTAACTTCCATATATAAAAACTTTAAAAAAATAAAAAAAATTCTCTAAGTTATTATAACATAATTTCATTTTTTATATTACCCTTTAAACCGACAACCAAAATTTTCACCGGCGGCTTTAATTCACTCTGACTGAGTGCTTCCCTCACTGTCTGCACCAGTCCCATACAGCATGGTACTTCCATTACCAATACTGTGATGGATTTTACTTTTGCATGATCTATAAGCTGTCTGACTTTTTTCACATATATATCCTGATCTGAATCAAGCTTGGGACAGGCTATAGCCACTGACTTTCCTTTCAGATGATTTGTGTGAAAATCACCCATTGCAAAGGCTGTACAGTCTGCCGCTAGTAATAAATCACTTTCCTCATAATAAGGAGCTGCGGGTGAAATCAGATGAAGCTGTATCGGCCATTGTTTTAGCTGTGAATTTATATCTCCCGATTTATTTTCATCGGTATTTTCATTTAAGCTCATTGTTCTTGAACCTGGACATCCTGCCATTTTTCCTCCTAAAGTTTTCTTTACTTACACGGTCATTGTATAATAAATATTTCTTTTTTTTCGTAACCTATGTTACGGTTTATAAAAAAATATAGATTAATTTTTTCATAAATGCTATAACATATATAATTATTAACTAAAGGAGTTTTTATATGAAGAAATTTATGTTTATTATTCTGTCATTATCTTACTTTTCTGCTTTTTCAGATACATATACACAGGGCAGATATACTGACCTTGTATTAAATAAAGCAGATAAAAATACTTATGCCTTTATTTTGGAAACTGAATGGGGAGCAACGGATTTTCACGGAAATTTTATTTCACCCACAGGGGTAAAAATACGTACAGAATTTGGAAAAGCTGTAAAAGAAAATGATTATTATATTTACAGCGGCTATCATATATTTGATGAGAACAAAATATGTAAAATAAAATTTTATCCTGCTAAAACAACAGTAAATATAGTAAGTGAAGATTGCGATGATTCTGAATTCAGTGGTTTTTCAGGAAAATTCTCGAATGTAAGAAAGTCAAGCAAGGAAGAATTAGAAAGATTGAAAAGTCTCACTGATTAATATTTTATAAACTGATCCCTCTAAAAAGACTGTTGTGAAGATAGAATTCACGTTCTTATTTACATTCTTATCACATTATTATATAATAAATTAATATAACTAAATAAGGAGGAATTCTTTTTGGAACTTCTAGATACCCTTAAAAACATTTCCATATTTAAAGATATGGACAAAGAGGAGATAAAGCAGATTATCCTTAAACTAAATTATAAAATAAAAAAATACAAAAAAGATGAAACTATCTATTTTAGGGGTGATGAGATAAATTATGCACTTATTAATCTTTCAGGGGAGCTTTATACAGAAATGCAAAAATATAACGGGGATGTTATAGAGGTTGGTATTATCAAAGCACATGAACTTTTTGTTTCCGCTTTCATTTTCGGGGATTCCAATACCACTCCTGTGGATGTGGTATCAAGAACAGACTGTGACATTCTTTCGCTTGAAAAAGAAAAGCTTTTAGAGTGTATGCAGGAAAATAAAAAATTTCTCAATAACTTTCTTGATGAAATTTCTAACAAAAGTCAGTTTCTTTCAAAAAGGCTCTGGTTTAATTTTGTTAACAAAAGTATAGAAGATAAAATCATTGATTATATCGAACAAAACAGCAAAGACAATATTGTTCATTTCAGACCCAGTATTTCAGAAATTTCAAGAAGATTCGGCGTTACACGCCCTTCCCTGTCACGTGAAATATCTAATTTATGCAGCAAAGGGATATTACAAAGAATAGGAAAAAACAAATATACTGTTAATCGCAAAGAATTTGATAAAATCTAATTTTCCAGACTGGAAGTGATATTATGGATAAAAAAGAACTAAAGGCAAAACTTACCCCGCTTCAATACAATGTTTCTCAGGAAGGCGGCACAGAACCACCTTTTGATAATGAATACTGGGATAATAAAGAACGCGGACTATATGTTGATATTGTTTCAGGGGAACCTTTATTTTCCTCAGAGGATAAATTTGATTCCGGTACAGGATGGCCAAGCTTCAGTAAACCTTTGGATGAAAGACTTCTTTCATTTTCAGATGATTATAAGCTAAGACTCCCGCGTACAGAAGTCAAAAGTAAAAGTGCAGGAACACATCTGGGACACGTCTTCCCTGACGGCCCTGATCCTACAGGCTTGAGATACTGCATGAATTCAGCTTCACTAAGGTTCATTCCTTTGAAAGACCTTGAAAAAGAAGGTTATGGTGAGTTTTTAATATTATTCAAATAAAATTTTTTTAAATGTAAAAGAGAACTATCTGCATTAATTATACAGAGCGGTTCTCTTTTTTATTTCTACATTAATCCGTTTACCTTTAATAAATAATTCAACCTGTCATTATTATAGTTCTTATCATTTAGATACCGTTTTGCAGCACTTTGTGTTCCCGAACCCATAATACCGTCTATGCTTCCTTTGTAATATCCGCTGTCTTTCAGAAGTTCCTGCATTTCTTTTATTTTATTTTCTGTAGTTGACCGTGATTGTACCGTTACTTTGGGCTTAGAAACTCCAGAGCCGCCGTTATGATAATGATATCCGCTGCAAAGACCTTTGGCTCTTGACTTTGCAGAACAGTTATGACCTCCGCTGCCGTCTGTTCTTCCTGAATGCGAATAAGAAACTATACTTACAGTTACTAAAAATAATAATAGTTTTTTCATAACACCTCCTGTTTATTCTACCTCAACTTAATTTTACCCTGATTAAATTTTTTGTCAAATTTACTATGCAAAAAGACTTCTGTTTATTACAGAAGCCTTTCTTTTCAAATTTTCATTATTTATCTAAAGTATATGAAATTCCTGCTTTAAAATTATGATTTTCATAATTTTCATTATTTTCGTATTCGTATCCTGCTTTAAAGGTAACTTTATCAGTCATTTCGTAATTAATATCTATATTTCCGCTCAGATTATTCTGTCCGTAATCTAATTCTGCCATTTTATAATTATTTACCATTTCTCTTTCTTTATAGTATGTGTCAGTAAAGTTTCTCTCGAATCCTATACCTGCATTCCACTTAAATTTCCCTTCTGTGTTCATTATACTCAGCTTTATTTTTCCTGCTGTCCCGTCCCCTTTGGCAGAACTAATATCAGCCATATCTTCTGTTCTTATAGTTCCTTCATAAACTGATATATATTCCAATCCAAAATCCGGACGTAAAACTATGCCGCTGTTATTCAGTTTTTGGTTATATCCTATAGAAATACCTGTTTTCACTACATTAGAATCATATCTGCTTTCTTTTATTCCTGCACCAAGCCAGTCTATTTCCTGACTATGTCTGTTATATCCATATCCTGCATATGCATCAAAAATAAAATTTCCAGCCTGATATCTTCCGAATATATTAATATTTGAAGAATTTATTTTTTCAGTATCATTATTTGAATATGTCACATCATTGTCAATATAGCCCAGTGTTATTCCCACCGCTGCATTTTCATTTGCTTTATACAAAATACTTCCGTTTATTCCGTCAGCCTTTGCATCATAATTGTAATTGTGTGTGCTATTTTCGTTAAAATCAGTATTTCCTCTGTTTCCTATATAGTCAAAAGATACTGTTGATTCTCCGGCTTTTATATTTATTCCTGTATCAAGTATCTTTTCAGACACAGAAGTTATTTTATTCATATTATCCAGATCCACTCTGTTTCTTGGGACATAATTCATTTTTACCGTTGAAATATTTTTAGGTTTCTGCTCTGAAAATTTAGGATCTACAGTAATTTCCGAATTACCTTTTTTATTTTCGTCCTCTGCATTATTTTTTTCCGGAATAATCTTTTCTTCCTCTTTGTTATCGCCCTGATTTTCTTCCGGGATATTCTGATCTTCCTTTTTCTCATTTTCCGGTTTTTCTTCCGGAGTATTTTCATCTTCTTTCTGACCGTCTTCCGGCTTATTTTCGTTATCATCCGCAGGAACCGGAGGAAGAGTTTTTACATTGGTATACAGCTCATCCAAAACAGTTACACCGTTTTCTATTCTTGAAACAGTTTCACTGACCCACCCTTCTCCTGCTGTCATATTCCCCGATGTATTAAATTTAAACTGCGGATCCACTGCCTGCTGCTTATTTGATATAATTATACTTTTCACTCTTATCTGGTCACCATTATTCATAAGCCCTGACTCATCTGTAATACTTTTATCAGTTCTTCCTGCATTATTTAATATTATACTTCCATTTTGAAGATTTACACTTTCTGCTATTATTTTTCCTGTTTTTTCAGTTTCATTAATTATACTGTCATAATCTACGCCAATATTCACAGTCCCATTTACAATGAGGTTCCCTAAGTTTGTTTCTTCATGTATATTTGAAAGATTTTTAGCATTGCCGAATGCCTCTGTGTAATAATTCTCATTCTCTGCCGGCTTCAAATATACATTTCCTTCAAGTATAGAATTCCCCTTTGTAACCAGTTTACTGAAATCTCTTAATTCCTCAAGCTTTATATTTCCGTTTACTATCACAGTATTATCTTCTGTCGATCCCTGAATTTTACCGTTTATTTCAGTTCCGTCACGTAATTCCAATACATTGCTTCCATTATTGAATTTTATAGCATAATCTGATCCGCTTATCTTCCCACTGTTCAAAAAATGACCGCTGTATTCATTACTTCCTGCTGTTATCTCCACTCCGATTCTTGAATTTATTTCACCTGTATTTATTGTTTCTCTGTTATTTTCAGCATAAATCCCTCTATCTCCTCCGATTATTTTCCCAGAATTCAAAATATGTGAATCCAGAGAACTTATTCCACTACCATTCATGACATTTATCATTCCCTGATTTTCGACATTGCTGTTTACAGCTTCTATTCCAGAACCATACTCTACATTTATCATACCGCCTGCTGTATTAATAATAGATGATCCTTCTGACTTTATCCCTGTTCCGCTCCCGAACATATCCACTGATCCAAAATTAAATATTCTGCTGTAATTTGCATATATTCCTGCTGCACTCATCCCATATATTTTTCCTGTATTTTCAACATTTGAACCATAAGCAGCAATTCCTTTATTTTCATAGCCGCCTGTATAAATTGTCCCTGCATTTGTCACATTTGAACCGGCACTTTCTATCCCTATTCCAGTTGTACCTGTGACGTACAGCATCCCTTCGTTTCTATTTTCATACATTGAATTCAGAATTCTTATACCTGTTCCATTTTCTAATGTTATATTTCCTGTATTTACATATAATCTACCATTGTCTGACACTTCTATTCCCACAGAATTATTTCCTGTAAGATACATATCTCCTTTATTTAACAAAGTTCCGCCGTCTGTTGCTTTCAGTCCTGTATTATTTTCACCTGCCAATATAAAACCTCCATTTGTAAATTCAGTTTCCTGACCGCTCACATATACGCCTGTTGCACCTGTACCAGCGATATTTATATTATTTCTGTTCTCACCTTTATTTCCTGAAGCTATGTATATTCCTGTACCATTAGCATTCAAATTTATTTCCCCGTCATTTATTACGTTTGAATTCGCCATATCTGCTAAAATTCCCGTACCGGAACCGTTTATTGTAATTGTTCCTGTATTATCCCCTGTGTTTACAGATGAATTTCTTAATACAATTCCAGTACCGTTGTTCACTGTTATGCTTCCACTGTTATGTATACTTGCCCCCGATTGTGAATAAATCGCTGTGGAGTTATCACCTTCAGCAGTAAGATGAGCAGAGTTATATAAATTCGCGTCATTATTTCCCGCTGCCCCATTACCTATAATTCTCAATAAAATCACATTATTTTTATTTTGATCTGCGGTAATATCTGCATTATTTATCAGTTGTGCAGCAATAGAAGCAGCAGGGCTGTAAACCAGAATTCCTGTGGCATTATTTCCTTCAATTGATATTATTCCGTCATTTTTGACTATTGATGCCACCCCGTTAATCCCTGTCCCATTTTCCTGTACTTTTACAGTACCGTTATTCAGAACTGTTCCCACAGGAAAATTCCCTGCATACATTGTTGACTG
This sequence comes from Sebaldella sp. S0638, assembly GCF_024158605.1. Taxonomy (NCBI): domain Bacteria; kingdom Fusobacteriati; phylum Fusobacteriota; class Fusobacteriia; order Fusobacteriales; family Leptotrichiaceae; genus Sebaldella; species Sebaldella sp. S0638. The sequence continues at coordinate 18,481 of NZ_JAMZGM010000023.1, forward strand.
AATTCCTGTAGTTTTTGAGCTTATAACACCATTATTTATTACATCTGTACTTACTGAAAAGACTCCGTTTCCGTTTTCAGTCTCTATAAGACCATCATTTATCACTGTACTTTTATGTGAAGAATATGAATTCGTGATATATATACCTGTTGTATTATTTGTCCCTCTTATTATTCCGCCAGCAGAATTAATAATCTGAGCCTGATTATTAGCCAAAATCAGATTACTCTGTTCTGCACCGGTTGTTGTTCCAGAAATTTCCCCGTTGTTGGTAAAAGTATTATACCCGGCTACGTAGACACCCGTACTGCTGCCTCCGCCGTTCAAACGTATTTTTCCGTTATTTATAGCTGTACCGCCTTGTACATCCACATTACCGCCCACACTTATTCCTGTACCGCTGCCGTTTACTATTATAGAACCATCATTTCTGAGTTTCCCTGTAAAATTGTAATACGGCCATCCTGCTGAAGCCATCCCTTTTCCAGAATTTGAAACATTTATAATCCCAGACTGAATATTTACCAGCTGTCCTGTCCCGTCTCCTGTAAAAAGACCTATTCCGCCTGTTCCGTTTACATTTATAGTTCCAGAGTTACCGGCTATGCCGCCGTTAGTAATTAAAAGCCCGCTGTTATACCATCCGTCAAGATTTATAATATGTTTATTTTCAAAGATAAGACCGTTTTTTATGCTGTAACCGTTTAAAAACTTCGCGGGATCCATATAATCAGGATTTCCTCCGCTTTTATATGCTCCGTCTCCGCTCACTCTCATATTATCTGTCGAAGTGGAGTTTACGCTTATATTTTTAGTATTTCCTGAATTGATAACACTTATTTCCGCAGATGATACAATTGAAATCAATGCCATTAAAAACATTATTTTTTTTATTTTCATCACAACTTTCTATTTTTTCAGAACTATGTTCCGTTTAATTATCATAGTATTATATTACGATTTTTTTATTATTGTATACTTACTTTATTCTTTGTTATTCATTAGTTATATATAATGTAATTCAAAAAATATAAAAAATATGCAATAAAAAGGAAACATATAATTTTAGAATTATCTTTCTATTTTTTCGGAACACCGATCCAAAAATAATATAAATTTGTTTTAGCCCTTCCAAATCCCTATGTAATTAAAAATACTCCCATAATAAAATGCACCTCTGTCTGTTAGCTTTATCTAACATCCGAGGTGCATTTCATATTTTACAAAACCGTTGTCTGCTGCATAAAGAATGAAGTAATTCTCTATCCTTTGATTTTTATACTTAAAGCATGACACTTTTCTATATTATCAAGTTTTATATCAGAATTATTTCCCAATTCCTTTACAATAGTTTTTTCGTTAAACTTAACTTCTTCCATAGCTTTTATTTCACCATTATAAACAATATTTTCAGAAGCAGTATTTTCAAAATCAGGATTAAATAATCTGATAATCAGTCCGTCTTCTTTTTCACATTTCTTTACTGTACTCAATACTCCGTTATTCTGACCAAAACTAAATAACGAATATTCCTCAGGAAAATCCTTAGCTCCCGGCTGATTTAACAGAAAGAACATATCTACGTTTTTGAAATGAGCTGCCTGGTATCCTGTAAACGGTGTAAGATATTCTTTTGCTTTTACTGCTATTTTGTTTATATTTTCATCCATAGTGTAAATTTTTACAGCAAAATTAAATTTCAGTTTTTTCAAAAGTTGTGCATCAGGAGTAGGCCAAGGCATTCCCGAAGGTCTTCCCGGTCTGTCTTTCAAATCAGCTTTCCCCATTTCAGGCACTGATCTGAATAATGTCAGAGCTATAGTATTATATCCTTCACCAGTTATCTGATATTCTCTTACACAGTCTGTGAAAACAGCCACACCATAGTCAGCATTTTTCAATGTTACAAATGACTGCATCGGCTCTATTGTTCTCGGCTTTTCATTCCATCCGTTTTCCTGCCAGTTTTCCACTTCTTTCAGATACGTAGGTCTTTTTATAGTCCCGAACTGCTGATCAGCAATAGAAAACTCAGAATCTATTCCGGTTTTAAACAGGACTCTTACTCTATGCTCAATAGCTGTATTCTCTAACTCTACATCTGTTTTCAAAAGATCAGAACCCATCTCCAGAGTTAGTTTTACATTTACATCTATTTTTTTTGATACTGTATTTTCTACTCTCTCTTTGAGATCTGCTGGTATTTCCAATATTGCAGTATAGCTCAGGACACTTATTATATCACTTTTCTGTACTTTAATATTCTTTATTTCATGTTTATTAGAATGTAAAATCCAGTCTTTTCTCGGTTCGGAATAATCATATGTATCTCCGTCATCACCGCTGTTTTCAAATACTAAAGAACCCTTTATCCCTTTTTGGTTTATCTTATTAAATATGCTTACTTCGCCATTTTGTGAAACTTCCACTTTCAGAATATCATTTTCTATCTCAGTAGTTCCTGCTGTTTCTGTAAGCTCTGCCGATGTAAAGTTTTCTTCTTCTTTCTTTACATACAATGTTTTATATCCCATAGCTTCTATATCTGTAATATAAAGCAATATTTTCGACGAGAATATTCTCACATCTTCCTGAACCCATCTAGGTTTTTCATTCCCGTCGAACCCTACTTCAGAAAGCATTTTATTTCTGATTCTTTCAGCAATTTCCTCTGAATGAAGCAGTGTCACGCCAAGCTCTTTTCCCTGAGCATCTGTAATAGTGAATTTATCAGATGGTGTAAAGATTTCTAATTCCACAACACCGTTTCTTTTATATGGTGAAAAATTATAAACCTGAAATTGAAAGATATCTTTTTCAGGAATTTTCATTCCTATAAGTCTCATATTTATTTCATTAAGACTTTCCATTATTTCCTGTGAACGCTTGAATCTGTACCAGATATCCGAGTTTGTATTATCAGAATTGCACATTCCGCTGCTGTCATGTGCAGCATTTTCACACATTAATTTCCATACTTTCTCAAATACTTTTGTTTCATATTTGAAACCAAGCTTATAGGCAATTGAGCTCAAAGGTTCTGATACATTTGTGATAAGGTTTTCAGTTTTATTATTCATTATTTTCAAATCTGCACGTGTTGAAAAAATAGACTTGTGAATTCTGCTGTATTCTCCGGATGTCATTTCACCCTTTATAGTATCGTATTCTATATCCTCATTTTCCATCTGCTCCATTACTTTTTCCACTGTAGAAATACTAAATTCACAGTCAGGGAAAAGAACCTTCATTTTTTCCATAATTTCAGGAAGATTTTTTCTTATTGGTCTCTGATCTTCTCCGTTATACAATGTAAGAGTTCCTATTCTTGATCTCTCGTCAGTTTCTTTTTTGAGCCTGTCAATTAACGATCTCAACGATTCTTCTTCACTTGTAAAGTATGTAAAGTTACCATATCTGTCCAGATAACAGTTAAATACTCTGCTCCCGTCTTCTGACTCCCAGTAATATTCATTCTTAGGATACTGCTCAGCTTTTATTCCCCTTTTAAATGTATTTCTGTAAATATCAAAACCATTCAAAATCTGCGGCATCTGTGCAGTTTGTCCAAAAGAGTCAGGCATATATCCTACCATCATACTTTTCCCCAGCTCTTCTGCTCTTGTGATTCCGTAATACAGATTTCTCAGTATTGACTCCCCGCCTATTACCAGCTGGTCTGTCTGTGTATACCATGGCCCCACTGTAAGTCTGTCTTCCTTAATAAGCTTCTTTATTCTCTCTTCATCTTCAGGATGAAATTCAAGATAATCATCTACTACCGATGTCTGTGCATCGAGTAAGAAATGCGGAAAATTCTCATTCTCTTCCAGAACGTCCATTACCTCCTTGAAGTCTACAAGAGAATATATAATTGATTTTGAAGTAGTAAAATACCACTCTCTGTCCCAGTGTGTATGCGGAATAATAGGAAATTTATATTTTTTAGACATTTTTTCTCCTTTGTTTTATGTATTTCTGATAAAAAGAAAAAAGGCAGTCCGGGATATAAAAATCCCGTTTTTATAATCTGCCCCTTTTACTTATGTTTTATAATTGCGCACATATCTGCAATAACAAAACATTTATACCGGCTGTTTACTCGAATAATCTGAATAAAAACCGTTGTTAATTACCCCTCTCATATTAATAAGAGGGGCAGAACTTTTTATTAATCTTCGTCTATTACTAATTTTCCTTTTTTAATAAGGCTGTTTCTGTAGTATACATTTACTACGGCTATTATTACTGCACCTATTGCTATTCCAAGTATATAAACACCCAGATTTTTTACAAGAGGCCAAGCCCATATTGCCGATTCAGGGAACCATTGTTCTGCACCCAGAATTACACCTGACATAGCTCCGATTATAGAACCTACTACATATAAAGGAATAGTAAAGCTTGGTCTTTCAAGGGCAAATGGTATTGCTCCCTCAGAAATCCCCATAAATGCAAGAAACATAGATGTTTTTCCTAATTCATAGAATTCATCTTCATATACTTTTCTTCCTACAAGTTTTCTGTCAATTAATGTTGATAACCCAAGACCTATAGACGGTGTTACTATTGCTATTGTTCTTGCTGTGATTGGAAGTATTTTTTCAGTAGTAAATCCTAAAGCCACGAAACCTGCTGCTTTATTTACCGGTCCTCCAAGGTCAAACGCTGTTGTTCCCGCAAGTACAAGCGAATATACAAGCTGTCCTGCATTTCCTGCTGCTTCAAGTACCGATCTTATCTGTAAATTCAGCCATCCTCCTACCGGAGTCAGAACAAAAACCATTAGAACCATACAGAAAAAAGAAGATAATAAAGGTATAAGGAATGTACTCTTAAACGCAAGCCATTTATGCGGCATCTGTATTTTTTTATTTAAAAATTTTACACAATATCCTACTGCAAAAGCTATTAATATAGCTCCTAAAAATCCTGACGGTACTGGAGTTACACCTTCCCATTTTCCGTCAATTAATTTTAATACTGATACTGGTTTATTAGCGATATATCCACCGATAAATCCACCTGCAAGTGCTGTTTTACCACCGATTGAGTTAGCTGTAAACGCTGCGAACATTGGTATTGCAAAGCTGAATAATGTAAATCCAAAATTAGACATTATATCCGCGAGTCTCATCAGCATTAATGAAGCTCCCGAAAACTGACCTGATGCCACTGCATCTGATATAGACACAGCCGGATCCACTTTAAAAATTACATAAGGTATTATCTGAGAAAATGCTCCTATTAGTCCCCCCATTATCAATACGGGTATCATGTATGATATCCCTGTCATTACATGTTTATAAAGCTCTTTTATCACTTTATTATTTTTCTTCTTTTTTTCCATAGTTCCCTCCACTATAATTTCAGTTTTTATTTTCTGATTCTTGGATCTCACCCTTTTAATAAATGACACAAAATACTAATGTACCAAAAATATTTTCCGGCTGATTTAATCAAACAGCCTGTTCAGCAAAGGATTAGCACTCTTCAAGAATTTCTTTTGCATTTCTGATTGCTTCTTTCAAAGAAACCTCATGCACATCATATCCGTCAAATCTTTCTACTTCCTGTGGTGTTACTGCAATAGCATGTATTATTGCATCTGCTTCTCTTATATCCTTTTTTGTAAGTTCATTCTGAATTCCGTCAGCTCCCTGAGTTTCTATTTTTATTTCGTACCCTAATTCATCTGCTGCCTTTTTTAAAGAATCCGCTGCCATAAATGTATGTGCCAGACCCATTGGACATGCACAAACCGCTACTATTTTTTTACTCATATTTCTTTCCTCCTGCTAAATTTGTTTTTTATAAATTAATATATTTATTAACTGTTTATCATTTCCAAAACTTCTTCAAGACTTGCCGTATCCAATTTTTCCCTGAATTTTTCATCAAGAATTTTCTGAGAAAGACCGGCCAGTACCTCTATGTGCTTCGATGCTTCTCCTGCGGGAACTGCTATTAAAAACACATATTTTACATATTCGTCTTCATCTCCCCAGTTTATTTCTTTTGTGAGCCTTGCAAAAGCAAGTCTCGCTTCACTTATCCATGATGATTTTCCGTGAGGTATTGCTACGCCGAAACCTACAGCAGTATTATCCATTTCTTCACGGGCATATATATCTTTTAAAAAACCGTCAAAATTAGTTACTATTCCTTCTTTTTGAAGTTTTTCAGCCAGACTGACTATTACTTCATCCTTTTTTTCCGTATCCATATCTAAAATTATGTTTTCTTTTTTTAACAGTCCTGTACTCATCTATTCCTCCTATTTATCAAAAAATTTTCTAATTGCTCTCTTGTATTGATTTTTAAAAGTTCTTTTTCAAATTCGGGATCTCTGAAATAATTATTTAATTCAAGTATCGCATTTATATGTTCATGCTTGGCTACAGATGCCAGGCATATAGCTATTTTTATTTCTGATCCGAAAAATGAAATGGGATTTTTCAATGAAACAAAACTGAAACCTGTTTTCTTTACACTTTCATTTAGCTTCCCATGTGGAAGAATAGTATTTTCACCCATTACCACATAATCCCCGAAATTCCTTATCTGCTCCTTCATTTCCTCTATATAGTCAGAAACTATGTATCCTGAATCTATAAGAAGTTTTCCGGAATATTCCAATACCTCCTCCCAGTTCTTCAAATCCACATTCAGTGCTGTATTTCTCTTATCCAGCAGTTCCAAAAAATTAGAAGTTTTTTCTGTTTCTATGTCATTTTTCACATATTCCCTTAGTTGTTTCTTTATGTTTTCTATTATAAGCTCTTCGTTTTCTATATGTTTATTTTCTTTTATTACCTTCAAAATTTTTGAGATAGGTATTTTAGCTGATTTTTTTGTTAATGCATATTCTTCAAGCTTATCTATATCTTCTTGCTGGAGTATGGGATTTACCTTTACCACTTCCAGACCTTCCATCTCTATATCTATTGTAGATACCACCAAATCCACGGATTTTATATATTCAAAGTTTTCCAGCTGGTTAAAAGGTATTATATCCACTATATTTACATCAAATTTTTCATTTATATTTTCTGCAAGAAACTGTGAACTGCTGTAACCCAGACCGCATACCAGCAGAATATTACGTTTTTCCTCACCGAGAAGTTTTTCCTGATTTCTTGTTATTGCCCTCTTAAACATTATTGTAATAAAGGCTATCTCATCTTCGTCAATACTCTCATCCAAAAACTCATTTATTACTCCCAGACTGATTCTTGTTTTTTCATAAAGATCAGCATATTCAGTTTTTACATCTTCCAATATGGAAACTTTCAGGCTCATTTTGTTTTTAATCCTGTAAATCGCCGGTTTCATATGATTTATCAGTTCTTTTATCAAAATCTGGTCATTTTTGAAGTCAGTATCAAATACTTTTGCAGCATCTTCCAGTATTCTTCCTACTAGCGTCTCTATTTTCATCCAGTTCAGATAAAACGAAAATTTTGTATTATATGAGTAAGATCCCATGTAAAAATCCGTGAATATTATCTGGTCTTTTTCTCTGTAATTTACATCTTCATTTTGGAAAATCTCTTTTATTATCTTGTATTCCTCGGTACTTTTTATAAAATTAGAGTTGCTTATATCTTCAGTTATAAAATACTTTCCTCTGTTTCTTATACTGGTAATAATCATATGCAGTAAAAGTGCGTCATAAGCTTCGTCAGTGATTATTTTCTTAGTTTTCTGCTGTATTTTTAAAAGAATATTTTTATAAAGGTTTATATCTTCATTTTGAAAATATTTTTTCTTCTTTTCAAAAATCAAAAGTTTTACTATTTTTAGATTATTTATATCTTCTCTTTCTATCTCTTCGGTAAAACCGCCGTATTTATGCAGTATGCTTATCATCAGCTGTCTTATGTTACTTTCTTCACCTGTGAGAATATAACCCTGATTATTATTAATATCTATTTTTACACCAAACTCTTTGATTTTCTCATTCATATCTTTTATATCTTTTCTAAGAGTTGCTTTACTTATAAGCAGCTCGTCAGACAGAGCCTGAAGAGTGAATTTTTCCCTGAAAAGCAATATTTCCAGCAGAAGTATCTCTATTCTTTCTTCACTTGTAAAAATATATTTTTGCGGGAGCATATCTTTTATAAGAGAAGTCAGTTCTTCCCGGCTTATATTGGAAACCAGTTTCCCTTCTTCCATTTCAAGAATATTAGTATTTTCACTATTTATAAATTCTTCATTTATCTCTTTTATATCATATCTGATACTTCTCTCAGAAACTTGAAAGTGTTCTGAAATATATTTTATATCCATAACTTTGTCATTTTGGAAAACCAGATTTAATATCTCAATATGTCTTTGTTTCAAACTCATTTTTTAGACACCTCCATACACTCCACTTAATTTATACCTTCATTTTGAACATTTACCAAGATTTAAAGTTTTTCATGAATTAGTGAAAAGAAATTAAGGGGTAAATTTTTCTGTTATGTAATGTTAATTGTGTAGCTGTTTTTTATAAAATAAGTATAGTATATTTGTTCTGTTTATTTTTATTAATATTTCCGACCTTTTATCTATATTCACTATTCTATTTTATAATTGTAATATCTCTCTTTGTAAACCACTGTTTTTTCTTTACAATATAAAACAGAAACATTCTTATCCCCATATAAAGTCAGACAATTTATCGCCGGCATTAACACTTACTTCAAATATAAAAATAGGATTCTCATAATCTTAATATGACAATCCTATTTATATCTCATAATATTATTTTACTTCTATCTTTTCCAATCCCCCGTAGATATTCCACCAAGGTACTGCACTTTTTTCCAGAATTTCATTTAGTTCAAGAACATTAGCTTTCCCTTCTGTTCTCAGCCATTCTGTCAATCCTTGTAAACCTTTCTCTATATACACCTTCACACCATCCTGCCATGTTGCTCTTCCGCAAAGCACTCCACTGAAAGGAGTTTTTGCTTCAGCTGCAAGCTTTATAGTTTCACGGAATTGTTCAGCTGTTACTCCTGCACTCAGATATATAAAAGGCAGTGTAGCGAGATCGGCTGCATCCTGAAAATGTTTTATAGCTTCTTTTTTAGTATAAGCTGTCGCCCCGTCTGTATACCCTTCTGTAAAGTGTAAATTTATCGGCACTTCAAGTTTTAGGACATCTATGTTATATTGAGGTTTTGTAAGTTCTTTAATTGTATTTTTTACTTTATGCGGTTTTACTTTTGCATATTCTATGCTTTTTGCATCTTCTATTTTACTGTCATAAGTAACAGGTTCAAGGAAAAATGGTATATCTAATCCTTTACACTCTGCACCCACTCTTTCTATGAAAGCATGCTTTATATCATTGATTTCCGCAGGTTCGTCAGGATCATAGTAAATCAAAAGCTTTACAGCATTTGCACCATATTCCTTAATTCTGAGAGCTGACAGATCATCTATCAGATCAGGAAGTCGTCCGGGTTCAGTAGCATCATATCCCGTTTTTTCATATGCCACCAAAAGCCCTGTATCAGGATTTTTAGCTTTTATTGCTGTAGTTCCATATTCCAAATCCAGCAATATTGCAGATGTAAATGGTGTAAGCTCCTTTGATACTGCTTCCTTAAATTCTTCTATTTCTTCAAGCTTTACAGAGCTTCCTCTGACTTTGGAAAGCATTTTTTCTATTGAACCACGCTGGTCAATGGCCAAAGCCTCTATTATTCCTTTTTTATTTGACAATCTTTTTAATCCTTCAAACTTACCTTTAGTTATCTTTGCCATTTGAATTCCTCCTAAATTATCAATATATATTATTATTTGTTAAAAACCTGTAAAATAGTGTTTCTTTTACAAAAACCGATCTCTCGGATCAATCAGTAAGACGCAAAAATCCTGCACTGTAGTTTTATTTATCAAAACTTACTCAAGAAGTGTAAACTTCACATTCACATCATTAAACTATTCCGGTTAACTCCTGATATAGAGTTTTAGCATAAGTATCCGTCATTCCGCAGATATAATCCGTTACCAGTAAAAGCCTGAGATATAGTTTGTAAGCGAACAGTTTTTCTTCTGATTCACCTTCATTTTTTTTGATATACTTATCAGTATAATATCTGTATATGTGCATATAATTGTCAGAAATTATATTCAAAAATCTCTTATCTATTCCCTTCAGGTACTTTTCATTCAGCGGAGTATCATAGTACATCACTGCTTTCATAAAATGTTCCAGAAAAAAACTAATGATATTATGTGCTGTTATCTCCATTTTCATTATTGCAAATGATCTGTAAATCTTCTTAGATGCCAGACCTTTCAGGCTTTTTACCAGTTCTTTTGAATTGGTTTCCTCAAAAAGATCATATTTATATTCGCCGTGCATAATATCCTCATAGTTATTTATAAATGAAGTAACTGCTGAATTTATCATATATCCCTGTGCAAAAATAGTCCATCTTTGCACTGCATACATTTCAGGTTTTTCATAATTCTTTTCTATAGCTCTTTCTTTGTAGTAAACAAGCTTTTGGTAACAGCACGAAGAAGGATTTTCTTCATTTTTAAGAGGTTCCACTATTTTTACCAAATCATCATAAGTGATAAAACCTTTCTTAAAGCCATCCTCTATATCAGCTGTAGAGTATGCTATGTCATCTGCTGCCTCCAGCAGAAATGTCAGGGGATGTCTGCTTATTTTCCCTGTTTCTTTATTTAAGGTTCCAGTTTCTTCTACTATTGAATTAAATAAATTTTCTTCTGCAAAATAGTATCCCATTTTTTTATCTTTTATATCACCGCTTTTTTTATTTATCTCAAGCGAGCTTCCCGGATACTTAATCAATGTATTCAGCAATGCATATGTAAGATTCATTCCGTTTTCGTCAATAAGAAAATGAAGCTTCGATACAAGTCTTATTGCCTGAGCATTCCCTTCAAAATTCTTAAAATCCTCGCACATCTGAGGAGTTAGTATTTCGGATAATTTCTGCATTTCATTTGTAAGAGGGCTCTCTACTGTAATTTCATCAAGTTTTTCATTAAACCAGCTTCTTATGGTATCTTCCCCAAAATGTCCGAAAGGCGGATTTCCTATATCATGAAGAAGTCCTGCACTTGCAAGTATGTCAGAGATATAGCCTGCATCTTCCTGTGTAAATTCTTCATCTATTTTATCATTAATCAGCCTGTTCGATATAGACTGTGCTATTGACTTGGCAAAAGATGATACTTCTATTGAGTGTGTAAGTCTTGTTCTTACGAAATCATTTTTATCCAAAGGAAAAACCTGTGTTTTATCTTGTAATCTTCTAAAAGAAGCGCTTATTAATATTCTGTGATAATCCTTTTCAAACTCTGTTCTCAGATCATTATTATTAATACTTTTATTTCGTCCTCTTCTGCTTTTACTTTCCTGTGAAAGCAGATTTTTCCAATTCATTCTATTTGTCATTTTCTATCCTTATTATTTTGTATTTTATAAACTAATTATACCACATTTTCATGATTAAGTGGCAAATAAATGATTATTAATTTTATCTGCCCTCTTTATTTCCGGCATTTTTACTAATTTTTTTAATTATTTCCTATTAAATATGATATAATAGTGTAACTAATAATTTGGAGGGATAATTTTATGGATAGTACTGATAGCAGTATAAAATCAATGTATCTTACATTGTTTATTTTAGTTATTATTGAAATAGTTCTTACGCTTCTTTTGGGCAATCTAGTCGCAATCGCTGTTCTTATAATAGCTTTTATGCTGCGTACAAAATTAATGGAGGCTGGAAAGCCTGCTAGTAAGGGAATTAAATTAACAATCATAGGAAGCGGAATTCATGCAGCAACTCTTATTTTGGGGATATTTAGTCTGTTCTCGTTTATATTTTATATAATTCCGTTTTTCAATCTTTTTTATTCTATAATTGCTCTATTTCTTAACATTGCTGTATTTGTTATATTAATCATCGCTTGTATCATGATTTATAATGAATATGATGCAATTAAAGAAGTATAAGTATTTTTTATTTTGAACTCAAATCCAATATTTTAAATATAGAAAGGAAATATTTCATGGAAAATAAAGAAAGTATAAAATCTACGTACCTTGTATTGTTCATTCTGGGAATAGTCGAAGCTGTCCTAGCCTTTTTTCTAGGTAGTATTATAGGAATTGCTGTTTTTATATTTGCACTTATCCTGCGTTCTAAACTGGCAAAAGAAAATCTGCCCCTACTCCGGGAATTAAATTAATGCTTATAGGAAGCGGAATTCAAATTGGGACTCTTGCCCTTGGATTCATTACTGCGATAGTAGCATTGATTTCTTATTTGACTTATTCCAGTGGGATTCTGTTGAATTTTTTCAATGTTTTTATCTCCCTGTTTAATCTGGGAGCATTTGTTGTACTGATCATTGCCTGTGTTTTTGTTTACAAGGAATATGATGCAATTAAATAATACTAATTTTATGCGAGAATCAAGAAAAATACTTTATTCTTGATTTTGAAGGAGTTTTTATTGAAAAATAATAATTTAAAATCACTATACAAAGCACTATTTATTTTAGCAATTATTGAAACTGTATTCTTTTTTTTTCCGGGAAATATTTTATCTCCTGTAGTTTTCATAATAGTTTTTAAAATTATTTCTCAATTCAGATATTATAATTTTGAAGGCACTATTCCCAAAGGATTAAAATTTCTACTTATTGGAAGCATAATTCATTTTATTTCTTTCCTCATTCTTGTATATGCTTCTATACTAATTGCAATAAAAGGTTTTCATTCAAATGCCTTTTATCTTCTGCGTACATTGGAAAACATCTTTATAATACTTGTGATTTTCTCATTTATTTTACTTAGTTCAGGATGTATTTTCGCATATAAAGAATACAAAAATATCAAATAAATATATTATATTTTAGAAAAGAGGGGTTTTATGGAAAATAATAATACCAAATCATTATATCTCGCACTATTTATTCTTAGCGTTGTAAACGCTGTATTTTCTACACTTTTTGTAACATTTTCATTTGGCTTTTTTATAGATATAGCTGTATTTATATTAATTCTGATAATTTTAAGACCGAAACTGCCTAAAGAAAAGCCGATGCCTTCTGGTATAAAGTTATTATTAATATCTTGTATTATACATTTTGTCACTGTTGTTTTACTGTCAATTTCAAGTTTACTGAATTATATTATATCACTTGAAATTGGGCGTGACAGCAGTAATCTTATATTTCTTCCTGCTAATTTAATTGGTATTTTACTGACAATTGTCTCTATTGTACTCTTAATTATCAGCAGTGTGAAAGTTTATAAAGAATACAACTCGATTAATTAAAAATAAAATTTTATAACAAAAAGGAGTTTTTCAATGGAAAATAACAATAATCTAAAATCTATGTACTTCGTATTATTTATACTTCTTCTTATAGAAACTGTTTTATTTATTCTTTTTGGAAATATAATGGCTGTTGCTACCTTTATTATAGCCTTGATTTTACGTTCAAAATTACCTAAAGGAACACGAACTCCTTCAGGAATAAAATTAGCAATTATCTCCACTGTACTGCACTTTTTAGGTAACTTTTTTTCTATATTTATAGTGATTCTCGCTGAGTTATCAGAATATTCTGATGGACTTCTGATTTTTTCTCTTATTTGCTTTTTGATTTTTTTTATATACCTCATCGCTACATTTGTATTGCTTATTGTCAGCTGTGTTAAAATATATTCTGAATACAAAGCTATTGATAATTACTAATTTTAAAAAAGGAGAACAGCTATGAATAACAACAATACCGATTTTAAAGCACTATATTTTGCATTGTTTATTCTTGGGATTTTACAATGTGTATTTTCACTTATTACTATTATAATTTTTATGAACATTTTAGCAGGTCTTTTAGATATTGCAATTTTTGTATTAATCATTATTCTTTTCATGAAACAGCCTAAGAACACTTCAGGTCTGAAATTAATGATGATTGCTTGTATAATTAATTTTTGTGCTCCATTAATTTATCTAACTACTATATTATTTTCATTAAATGAAAATTCTATTCCTGTTTTTATGATTTTTTCACATATTCTGTTTTATTCACTATTTATTATCTCATATATTTTGATGATTATCGGCTGTATTAAGGTCTATAAAGCATATACAGCCATTAACTAGCTTAAAAACTTAATTATAAAAAGGGGGTTAACATGAATACTAATAAAGATATTCAAAACTTATATTTTACACTATTTATTTTACTTATTGTTGAAATTATTCTGTTTTTGTTTATTGGGCTTCTCATGGCAATAGCAGTCTTTATCATATCAATAATAATATATTCAAAATTTCCAAAAAACTGTGCACTTCCTAATGGCTTAAAATTGGCTTTAATAACCAGCGGTGCCCGTATTATAATGCCGGGAATATCTGTTATTTTTATATTTTTTTCTCCGCTTACATTTTTTTTATTTTCTTTTGTTATTTAATAATATATATCTACATAATTGTAGCATGTGTAAAAATATATAAGGAATATACTGAATTATTCAACTAAAATTATATAAATAAAACTATCTGAGTTTTTTGAACTGATTGATAGTTTTTTTATTATTCATTTTTTATACTTTAATTCCTGAAAATCAAAAAATTTCCAAATAAAAAAACCACCCTTAGTTCACACTAAAAATGGAATTCTTATTATATAAATTATACTAATTCAATTATTGCCATTTCAGAAGAATCTCCTCTTCTTACATCAGTTTTGATGATTCTTGTATAACCACCGTTTCTTTCAGCATATTTAGGAGCTAATTCTTTAAAAATCTTTGCTACTGTTTCTTCATGTCTTAAGAAAGCGAAAGCTGTTCTTCTGTTATGAATACTTCCTTTTTTTCCTAAAGTAATCATTTTTTCAGCAAACTTTCTTAATTCTTTTGCTCTTGTTACAGTAGTTTCTATTCTTTCGTTCTGGATCAGCGATATAGTCATGCTTTTCATCATAGCTTTTCTCTGCGCTGGTCTTCTTCCTAGTTTTCTATATGATTTATTATGATTCATTTTACTTTCTTCCCTCCTTAGATAGAGTTATCATTTAGGTCAAAGCCTAATTCTTTCATTTTATCTATTATTTCATTTAATGACTTTCTTCCCAGATTCTTTATTTTAAGAAGCTCTGCGTAAGTCATTTTTCCTAAGTCTCCAATTGTGTTAACTCCTGCTTTTTTCAGGCAGTTATATGATCTGACAGTAAAGTCTAGCTCTTCTATCTTCATGTCATCCATATTGTTTTCACTTATTACTTCAATACTTGATTCTACTTCATCTTCCGATCTGAATTTTTCCATGCTGTTTCCTATGTTAGTAAACGGATTCAGGTGAAAACTTATCAGCTCTACTGCATAAGATAAAGCGTCTCTTATTTCTATACTTCCGTCTGTAGTAATATCAAGAGTTAATTTATCGTAATCTGTTGCTCTTCCGACCATTGTATCTTCCACTGAATAGCTGATTTTCTTTATAGGTGTATATATCGCATCTACTGCTATATAGCCTATAGGCCAATTTTCAGTTTCTATTTCTTCAGATACAACAAATCCTTCTCCCGAATCAACTAAAAATTCCATATTTATTTCTCTTTTAGTTGTAATAGTAGCTATTATCTGATCAGGGTTGATTATTTTCAAACCAGGTTCAAGTACTATATCTTTAGCTGTAATTTCTCTTGGTCCTTTTACTGATAAAGACATTTTTTTCTCTCCGGGTTCATCTGATTCTACTACAATTTCCTTTATATTCAGGATAACATCCGTAACAGCTTCCTTTACACCTTCTATAGTAGAAAATTCATTAAGAACTCCGTCTATTTTTACTCCTTTTATTGCACTCCCAGGAATTGAAGATAATAGAACTCTTCTTAATGCATTTCCAATAGTAGCTCCATAGCCTCTATATAAAGGTTCTAATGTATAAATAGCATGAAAATCATCAATTTTATCTTCTTTCAATTTTATACTTTTTGCTATTTTTTCAATTTTTAACAAATTTAATCAACTCCTCGAATTGAAAATTATTATCTTGAATAGAATTCTATTATCATTGCTTCGTTAATTTCGAAATCCACAGCATCTCTTGTTGGGTTTTCCATAACTTTTGCCGATAAAGCATTCTCATCCAATGATAACCATCCTGGTACGCTTTTTTGGTTAAGAGAGTCTTTTATTACAGCTAAATCTCTTGATTTTTCTCTTACTGTAATTACATCTCCCTGTTTTACTCTGTAAGAAGCTATATTAACTCTTTTTCCGTTTATTTCAAGGTGTCCGTGACTTACTAACTGTCTAGCTTGTCTTCTTGTAGTAGTCAGTCCTAATCTGTATACTACATTGTCAAATCTTCTTTCAAGATACTGAAGTAATAACTCACCAGTTACTCCTTCTTTTCTTGTTGCTTCTTCATATAATTTATAAAATTGTTTTTCCATTACTCCGTAAACAAATCTAGCTTTTTGTTTTTCTCTTAACTGAATTCCGTAGTCTGTTAATTTCTTATTAGCGTTTGGTCTCAAGCCTCTTTTTGATTTTTTATTTACACCTAAAATGCTTGGATCAATACCAAGAGTTC
Organism: Sebaldella sp. S0638; assembly: GCF_024158605.1. NCBI lineage: Bacteria > Fusobacteriati > Fusobacteriota > Fusobacteriia > Fusobacteriales > Leptotrichiaceae > Sebaldella > Sebaldella sp. S0638. The sequence goes on from NZ_JAMZGM010000023.1 coordinate 35,097, forward strand.
TACATTTCTTAAGAACAGGCTGTCTATCTCTTGCCATCTATCTATTTCCTCCTTATTTTCTTATTTTATGGTCTTCTCTTTTTTGGTGGTCTTGCACCATTATGAGGTACTGGTGTTATATCAACTATTTTAGTTACTTCTAAACCAGCTGCTTGAATAGATCTTATAGAAGCTTCTCTTCCTGATCCAGGTCCTTTTATTTTTACCTCAACTTGTTTCATACCGTTTTCCATAGCAGTCACAGCTGCCTGTTCAGCTGCTATTTGTGCAGCAAACGGTGTCCCTTTTTTAGTTCCTTTGAATCCAGACGTTCCGCCTGATTTCCATATAACTACTTTTCCTTCTGTGTCAGTTATAGTTACTACAGTGTTATTAAATGTAGAATGTATATATGCTATTCCGTTAGGAATATTTTTTAATTTTTTCTTTTTAGAAGTTACCGATGTCTTCTTAGCCACTTAAAAATTCCTCCTTATATTATTTTTTCTTAGCTACGGCAGCTTTTACCGGACCTTTTCTAGTTCTTGCATTTGTTTTTGTCTTTTGTCCTCTTACCGGAAGCCCGTTTCTGTGTCTTAGACCTCTGTAGCTCTTTATGTCCATAAGTCTTTTGATATTAAGTCTTATTTCTTTTCTAAGTTCACCTTCGATTTTGTACTCATCAACGACATTTCTGATTTGCCCGACTTGCTCTTCTGACAAGTCCTTAACTTTAATATCTTTGTCAATATTAGCTTTTTCTAAAATTTTGATAGCAGTACTTCTTCCTATTCCAAAAATGTATGTCAGTGAAATCTCAACTCTTTTATTTCTAGGAATATCTACTCCTGCGATTCTAGCCAAATCTTTTCCTCCTTAATAATTTTTTTCTTAATTTGTTAACCTTCATCAATATGCCTTATGTGATAAAACATAAGAATAAGCTCTACAGCCCAACATACCTTTACAATTTTCATATATATATAAAGACAGTTAAACTCATATTATCCTTGAACCTGTTTATGTTTCGGATTCTCACAGATTACTCTCACTTTTCCGTGACGCTTTATCAATTTGCATTTGTCGCATATTGGTTTCACTGATGCTTTTACTTTCATAGAAACTCTCCTTCCACATATTATTATTTCTTTCTGTAAATTATTCTGCCTCTGGATAAGTCATATGGAGAAATCTCCACCGTTACCTTATCCCCAGGAAGAATTTTTATGTAGTTCATTCTCATTTTTCCTGAGATATGTCCTAGAATTTCGTGTCCGTTCTCGAGCTTTATCTTGAACATCGCGTTTGGTAATGCTTCGAGAATTTCACCCTCTAATTCTATTACATCTTGTTTAGCCATAAAAAATCACCTCAGATCCTTGTTATTATATCAAATTTATTGAAATTTGTCTATTATTTTTTCTTATGATTTCAAACTTAAAATCAGCGGTTTTCCGTCAACAATGGCTATACTGTGCTCAAAGTGCGCAGATCTTTTATAATCTTTTGTTACTGCCGTCCATTGGTCATTAAGTATTCTCACACGGTAAGTTCCTACATTTACCATAGGTTCAATAGCAATTACCATTCCTTCTTCTATCTTCGGTCCCAGTCCTCTTACACCATAGTTAGGCACCATAGGATCTTCATGCATCTCTTTTCCCACACCATGCCCGGCGAAGTCTCTTACTACCGAAAAACCGTTTTTTTCCACATATTCCTGTATTGCTGCTGATATATCGCCTATTCTGTTACCTGCCACAGCCTGCTCTATCCCTATTGTTCTTGCGTGTTCAGTCACTTCCAGAAGCCTTTTTGATTCTTCGTCTATTTCTCCCACGGGAAAAGTCACCGCAGCATCACCTACATAGCCGTCAAGCACTGTTACAGTATCCAGACTTATAATATCGCCTTCTTTTAACAGCTCGTCTGCTCTTGGTATTCCATGCACTACTTTGTTATTAACAGAAGTACATAAACTCGCAGGATACGGTCTGCTGGTATGACCTCCGCCATACCCTTTTGTTCCCGGGATTGCTCCCTGACTTCTGATATAGTCTTCTGCTATTTTATCCAGTTCCAGTGTAGATATCCCTGGTTTTATATACTTCGGAATTATATCTTCATAAAATCTGGCTATTATTTCATTAGCCTTCTTTATTTTTCTTATTTCATCTAAAGTTTTTATAATTGTCATTATATTCTCCTTTATAATGAGTCTAGTACTCTCAAAATGTCCTCTGTTATTTTTCCTACTGCCTGTTTTCCATCTATTATTACTGTTTTCCCAAGGTTTTTGTAGTAGTCAAATAAAGGTGAAGTCAAATCTTTATATTCTTTCAGTCTTGTTTTTACCGCTGTTTCATTGTCATCTTCTCTTTGATAGATATCTTCTTCATTTTCATCTACAGGAGGATTATATTTTATATGATATATCTTACCTGTCTTTTTTGACATTCTTCTTCCTGTTATTCTTTCAAGTATTTCACTATCATCTACATCCAGAACCACTACTTTATCAATACTCTTTCCCTGTTTCTCCAATATTTTCTGTAGTTCTTCAGCCTGATGCAGTGTTCTTGGAAAACCATCCAGAATAAATCCTTTTGCACAATCTTCTTTTTCCAGTCTTTCTTCTACTATTCCTATTGTTACATCATCAGGTACCAGAACTCCGTCGTCCATATATGTTTTAGCTTTTTTTCCCAGCTCAGTTCCATTTGCTATAGCTGCTCTAAACATATCTCCTGTTGATATCTGCGGGATTCCGTATTTTTCTACGAGTAATTTTGCCTGTGTTCCTTTTCCTGCTCCCGGGGCTCCGAATAAAATAATATTCATACTCTACCTATCCTTCCTGTTTTTTGTCCCTTCACTTTATTTCTTAAAAGTAACTTACAAAATATCTTATACTTATAAATTTATTTAAAAAATAAAATAAAAAGCTGGGGCTTATATCTTATTTTGATATAAACCCTTTGTAACTTTTTACTGCTAAATGTGAATCTATTTGTTGTAATAAATCTACTGCTACTCCTACTAAGATCAGTAAGCTTGTTCCACTCATCAGTACCGGCATTTTCAGGAAATAACCAAAGAAAATATTTGGCAATACCCCTAAAACTGCAAGGAATACAGCACTTCCAAAAGTAATTCTTGTAGCTACCCCTTCAAGGTAATCCACAGTTTCACTTCCGGGTCTTTTTCCTGGTACCGTTGCTCCTCCTTGTTTCAAGTTATCTGCTACTTTTTCCGGATCAAAAACTATTGATGTGTAGAAAAATGCAAATACTACTACAAGGACTGCATAAAGTACAAGATATCCGACTCCTGTCTGAGAGAACAGATTTTTTAGCTTGGCATTCAGACTTGGGTCTTTTACCAGGCCAATTAATACAGACGGCACTGCCATCAATACCGAAGCAAAGATTATAGGCATTACCCCTGACATATTTATTTTTAACGGCAGAAAAGTTTTTTGTCCAACAGAACTTCTTCCTGTTCTGCCTTTTCCTACATATTGTATAGGGATTCTTCTTTCAGCAAGCTGTATAAGTACTATTACTGCTATAAGTATTATAAACAATACCAGTGTTATCAGCATTAGTACCAGACCCATTCCGCCGCTTGTTGACAGATTTTTTCCAATCTGGAACATTTCAGCTGGGAGTCTTGATACTATACTTAAGAAGATAAGCATAGAAGTCCCGTTTCCAATACCTTTTAATGATATTCTCTCTGCAACCCACATCAGAAATGCAGTACCGCCGGTCATCAATGTTACTGTTACCAGTGTAAACATCGGTCCCGGTTCATATACCAACTGCTGCTGCTGCAAAAGAATAGTCAGACCAAAAGATTGAGCTATAGCTACACCTATTGTAAGATATCTTGTCCATTGTGTAACTTTCTCTTTTTCCTTACCGCCCTCTTTTTGCATCTCCTCTAATTTTGGTACAACTACCCCAAGTAGTTGAAAAATTATTGACGAGTTAATATAAGGTATTATCCCTAAGGCGAACATAGAGGCATTTTGAAATCCCCCACCCGAAAAAGTATTAATAAATCCTGCAAGCGAGTTTCCCTGCATTGCGCTGGAAAGTCTGCTTACGTCTATTCCCGGCACCTGAATATGTACTCCTACTCTGGCAATCAGAAACATGATTAATGTAAATACTACTCTTTTTCTAAGCTCAGGAATTTCAACTATAGATTTTACTTTATGAACTACTTCTTCTACTAAAGTCAAGTTATCACCTCATTCTCAAGAAAAAGTAAGAATATCTTACTTTTCCTCTTTTTTATTATTCCCGGCAACAGTAGAATATGATTTTATTTCTAAAATTTCTACTTTTCCCCCAGCTTTTTCCACTAATTCCTTAGTTTTTCCAGAAATTCTGTGAACTTTGAAATTTAATTTTTTAGAAACTTCTGCTTCTCCGATGATTTTAAGAATACTTTTGAAATCTTTTTCTTTTACATAAGAATCAATATTTTCTCCAAGATATTCCTTTACTAATTTTCTCCCTTTCAGGTTTCTTAGCTTTTCATCGCTGTATTTCTTTATGAATCTGGCTCTTTTTACAACTCCGTTATCTACTAATGTAGCAATACTAACTTCGTCTCCATCTTCAAATCTGTCTACTATATCTTTAATATTTAATACAATAAAGTCTTTTTTAAATGGTGAATTGCTGAATCCTCTCTTTGGAATTCTTCTGATCAACGGCATTTGTCCACCCTCAAAAGCTGGTGATACATAACTTCCTGATCTTTGCTTCTGTCCATTATGACCTTTTCCGGCAGTTTTTCCCCAACCAGATCCGTGTCCTCTACCTATTCTTCTTCTTCCTTTTTTCGAACCTTCTGAAGGTCTTAATTCATTTATGTTCATCCTAAACCTCCTCTACTTGAAGTAAATAAGAAACTAATTTTATTTTTCCTTCTATATCCGCTGTTTTTTCATGTAATGCACTGTGGCCTATTTTTCTTAACCCAAGTGATTTAACAGTTTCGACATGGTTAGGTTTTCTTCCATTAATTCCTTTTACTAGCGTTACTCTAATTTTAGACATTAATTTTACCTCCTAGCCTTATCCTAAAATCTCTTCTACTGATTTTCCTCTTAATCTTGCCACATCTTCTACGCTTCTAAGCTGCTTTAATCCTTCGATTGTAGCTCTTGCCACGTTATCTTTATTTTTTGATCCTCTTATTTTAGTAAGTACATCATGCACTCCAACAAGCTCCAGAATTTCTCTTGTTGCAGACCCGGCGATAACTCCCGTTCCTTTTGATGCAGGTTTTAATAATACACTTGTTGAATTATATTTACCTATTTGATCATGTGGAAGTGTTCCACCTTTCAAAGATACAGTTACAAGATTTTTTTTCGCGTTAGCTACCGCTTTTTTGATAGCATCAGGTACACCATTAGCTTTTCCTAATCCTATACCTACTTTTCCTTTTTCGTTTCCTACAGCCGCTAATACAGAAAAAGATATTCTTCTTCCTCCTTTTACCGTCTTAGAAACTCTGCTTATTCTTAAAAGACTTTCTTTATATTCACTTTGTTTAGTCTCTCTAGGTTCTCTAGCCAAAACAAGTCCTCCTTTTTTCTAGAATTTTAATCCTGCTTCTCTTGCAGCATCTGCTAGGGCTTTCACTCTACCAGTATAAACATATCCCGATCTGTCGAATACCACTTCAGTGATTCCTTTATCCATCGCTCTTTTTGCTATTGCTTCACCGATTTTTTTAGCAGCTTCCATGTTACTTCCGTTAGCTACACCAGCTTTTAATTCTTTGTCAATACTTGACGCAGATGCAATAGTTTTTCCAGTCGAATCATCTATTACTTGAACAAAAATATTAGTTAAGCTTCTGAAAACAGATAATCTAGGTCTTTCAGCAGTTCCAACTATTTTGTTTCTGATTCTACCGTGCTTTTTTTGTCTAGCTTTATTTCTATTTAATTTTTTTACCACTATGAACTACCTCCTATCCTTTCTTACCTTCTTTTCTTCTTATTTGCTCATCAGCATATTTTACACCTTTTCCTTTGTATGGTTCAGGTGGTCTTTTTGCTCTGATATTAGCGGCTATCTGCCCTACTAATTCTTTATTTATACCTTCTACTGATATTTTTGTGTTTCCGTCTACTTTAAAAGTGATTCCTTCTACAGGTTCTATTTCTACCGGATGAGAAAATCCTAATGATAATGTCAGCCCTTTTCCTGCTGCCTGTACTCTGTATCCTACTCCCACAAGTTCTAATTTCTTTTCGAATCCTTGGCTTACACCAACAATCATATTATTCAAAACTGCTCTTGTTGTCCCGTGTAGTGCTCTGATATTTGGCAGATCATTTGGTCTTGTTATATTTATATCACCGTTATCTACTTTTACAGTTATTTCCGGGTTGAATTCTCTCTCTAACTGTCCTTTAGGTCCTTTTACAGTTATCTTATTCCCATCTTGCTTTAATTCAACTCCGCTAGGTATAGTTATAACTTTTCTACCTACTCTCGACATTTGTTTTTCCTCCTAATATATAAAATGCGTAAATTACCACACGTAGCAAAGAACTTCTCCGCCTACGCTATGCTTTCTGCATTCCTTGTCTGTAATAACACCTTTTGGCGTTGAGACAATTGCAATTCCCAATCCACCTAATACTTTAGGTAAATCTTCCACACCTGAATAAACTCTTCTTCCAGGTTTTGATATTCTTTTTAGTCCTTTTATTACATTTTCACCGTCAACATATTTAAGCGCAACGACTACATCTTTTTTAGAACCATCTTCTTTTATTTCAAAATCTTTTATATATCCTTCATTTTTTAATATGTTAGCTATTCCAAGTTTCATGTTCGAATAAGGAATTTTAACACTTTCATGCTTAGCACTATTAGCATTTCTAATTCTTGTAAGCATATCTGCAATAGGATCTGTTAAGTTCATTAAATGTGCCTCCTTTCAATTTTTACCAGCTTGATTTTTTTATCCCAGGAATTAATCCTTCTCCTGCTAACTTTCTGAATACAACTCTCGAAATTCCAAATTCTCTCATGTATCCTCTTGGTCTTCCGTTTACCTGACATCTGTTTCTAAGTCTAGTAGGTGATGCATTTCTAGGTAATTTAGCAAGCTCTTTTATTGCTTCTTTATCGCCTTTTCTGATTCTTTCTTTTAGCTCGGCTCTTTTTGCTGCGTATTTATCTATAGTTTTTGCTATTTTCAGGTTTTTTTCCATCATTGCTATTTTAGCCATCTTGTTTCAACACCTCCTTATTTTTGGAATGGCATACCGAATGCTGCCAGTAATGCATGTCCTTCTTCATCAGTTTTCGCTGTAGAAACAATAGTTATCCCTAATCCAAACATTTTATCTACTTTGTCTATTTCTATTTCAGGAAAAACTATTTGTTCTCTTATTCCTAAAGTATAGTTTCCTCTTCCGTCGAATCCTTTTTTAGAAACTCCCTCGAAATCTCTAACTCTTGGAAGGGCTACTGTTACTAATCTATCTAAAAATTCATACATTTTTTCTTTTCTAAGAGTAACTTTTGCACCGATTTTTTGTCCTTCTCTTAATTTGAATCCTGCTTCAGATTTTTTTGCTTTTCTTGCAACAGGTTGCTGTCCTGTGATTATTTTAAGATCGTTAATTGCTGCGTCTAGTAATTTAGCATTTCCAGCTGCTTCACCAACTCCGATATTTACGATTATTTTGTCCAGTTTAGGTACTTCCATTATGTTTTTCATGTTTAATTCCTTAAATAATGCAGGTACAATCTCTTCTCTATACATAGTGTATAATCTTGGTATATATTTTTCAGCCACTGTATGTTATCCTCCTTCCTATATTTCTTTTCCAGAAACTACTGAAATTCTTACTTTTTTATCATTTTTGAATTCTTTTCTCACTCTAGTACCTTTTTTTGCTTTTTCATCCCAAAGCATTACTTTTGATGCAAAAATAGGCATTTCTTTCTCTACAACTTCTCCTTGTGGGTTCATTTGATTAGGCTTTATAAATTTCTTTCTTACATTTACACCCTCTACAATTACTTTTCCTGTGCTTCTCATTACTCTTAGCACTTTTCCCACTTTGTCCTTGTCTCCTGGCTTTTCAGCAGCATCTTTCGATCTTCCGCTTACTACTACTACCATATCTCCTGTTTTCACATGTAATTTTTTAGGTACCGATTTTACTTTTGATTTTATCACAGCAAATCCTCCTTCCTATAATACTTCTGGTGCAAGAGATACTATTCTCATAAAGTTTTTCGCTCTCAATTCTCTTGCCACTGGGCCAAATATTCTTGTTCCTCTTATTTCAAGGTTTGCGTTTAATACAACTGCTGCATTGTCATCAAACTTTATATATGAACCGTCTGCTCTTTTTAATTCTTTTCTTGTTCTTACTACAACTGCTTTAACTACGTCTCCCTTTTTTACGTTTCCATTAGGAATAGCCTCTTTAACAGAAGCAACTACTATGTCTCCGATTCTCCCGAATCTTCTTCTTGATCCGCCAAGAACTCTTATTACCATAATTTTCTTTGCACCTGTATTATCAGCAACGTTAAGTACTGTTTGTTGTTGAACCATCCTAATCCTCCTCTCTACTTAGCTCTTTCTAAAATAGTTACTACTCTCCATCTTTTGTCTTTACTTAGTGGTCTAGTTTCCATTATTCTTACTTTATCTCCGACGTTACAATCATTGTTTTCGTCATGTGCTTTATATTTTTTTGAAACTTTTAGTCTTTTTTTGTATAATTTATGAAATTTCATTGTTTCTTCAATAACAACTACTGTTTTTTCCATTTTATCAGAAACAACTATACCTTCTCTAACTTTTCTATAGTTACGTTTGATTTCCACAGTCTACCTCCTTCAATTATCCGTTTTTCTTTTCAGTAAGTATTGTTTTTATTCTTGCTATTGTTCTCTTCATATCTCTGATCTGAGCTGTGTTTTGCAACTGTCCTAAAGAGTGCTGAAATTTTAAATTAAACAATTCCTCTTTTAAGTTTTTCTCTTGTGATATTAATTCATCGATAGACAAATCTCTAATTTCTTTAGATAACATTAATTATCACCACCCATTTCTTCTTTTTTTACAAACTTACACTTTATAGGTAGTTTGTGTGCAGCTTTTCTTAGAGCTTCTTTTGCTCTTTCTTCAGGTACTCCGCCAACCTCAAACATAATTTTGTCTCTTTTTACTACTGCTACCCAACCTTCAGTATTTCCTTTACCTTTACCCATTCTTGTTCCTTCTGGTCTCTTTGTATAAGGCTTATCAGGAAAAATTCTGATCCAGATTTTCCCTTCCCTTTTGAAGGTTCTATTTATTGTTACCCTGCACGCTTCGATTTGTCTTGATGTTATCCATCCAAATTCTTTTGCTGCAAGACCGTATTCACCAAAGTCTACATTGTTTCCTTTTGTAGCAACTCCGCCGATTTTTCCTCTGAATTGTTTTCTGTATTTCGTTCTTTTAGGTATTAACATTATGCATTTCCTCCTTCCTTCTTGCTAGGAAGTACTTCTCCATTAAATATCCATACTTTAATCCCTAATGCACCGTATGTAGTGAATGCTGTAGCTGTAGCATAATCAACATCAGCTCTTAAAGTGTGTAATGGTACTCTTCCTGATAATGTCCATTCGCTTCTCGCGATTTCTGCTCCGTTTAGTCTTCCAGAAACAGCTATTTTGATCCCTTTTACTCCTGATTTCTCAGCTCTTTGAATTGCCTGGCTTACAGCTCTTTTATAAGCAACCCTTTTTTCTATTGCTGTAGCTATGCTTTCAGCAACTAACTGTGAATTTTTGTTAGGATTTTTTACTTCCTGTACTTTTACCTGTACTTTTTTCCCAGTCAGATTTTCTATTTTTCCTTTTAATGCTTCTATTTCGGCACCTTTTCTACCTATTAGTATCCCGGCTTTCCCTGTATCTATGATTATTGTAAGTTCAGTCGGTGATGTTCTCTCTATTTGAATGCTCGAAACACCTGCATGATAATAATTCTTTTTAATAAATTCTCTTATTTTCAGGTCTTCGTGAAAATTATTTAAATATTCCTTACCTTCTGCAAACCATTTAGAATCCCATGTTCTAGTAATTCCTAATCTAATTCCCCTAGGATCAACCTTTTGTCCCACAGAAATACCTCCTTAATTAATTTCTTTCGCTCACTTCTACTGTGATATGAGCTGTTGGCTTTCTAATTATATCTGCTCTTCCCATAGCTCTTGGGTTTACTCTCTTTAGTACCGGTCCTTTATCTACAAGTATTCTTGATACATATAGTTTATCAGGATCCATTCCAAAGTTATGTTCTGCATTTGCTATAGCAGACTTTAGTGTTTTTTCTATATAAACTGCCGCTTTTTTATTTGTAAATTTAAGCATTGCTAACGCCGGTAAAGCGTCTTTTCCTCTTACAATGTCAGCTACCAATCTAGCTTTCTGAGGACTTAATCTTTGATAACGAAGTTTTGCTACCACTGCCACGATAGGCCTCCTTTCCAACCCTTACTATTTTCTCTTAGCGTCTTTTTTTGCATCTTTTCCGTGTCCGTAAAACGTTCTAGTAGGTGCGAATTCTCCTAATTTATGACCTACCATTTCTTCAGTTACGTAAACTGGTATATGTTTTTTTCCGTTATATACTGCAAAAGTTTGTCCAATAAATTGTGGGAAAATTGTCGATCTTCTTGACCATGTCTTAATAACTTGTTTTTTCTCACCCATTGCTTCTACTTTTTTTAGTAAGTATTCATCAACAAATGGTCCTTTTTTTAGTGAACGAGCCATTTATCTCCTCCTTAGTTTATTTATTTTTTTCTCTTTCTTACTATAAATTTATCGCTTAATTTCTTACCTCTAGTTTTCTTACCTAATGTTGGTTTACCCCAAGGTGTAACAGGAGCTTTTCTTCCTATAGGCGATCTTCCTTCTCCCCCTCCGTGTGGGTGATCTACCGGATTCATCGCTGATCCTCTAACATGAGGTTTTCTTCCTAAGTGTCTGTTTCTTCCTGCTTTACCTAATGATACAAGCGAATGTTCCGAGTTTCCTACAGAACCTATAGTAGCTGTACATTCTCTGTGTATTAGTCTTAATTCTCCAGATGGAAGTTCCACGTGTGAGTAAACTCCGTCTTTCGCTACCAGTCTTGCAGATGTTCCTGCTGATCTTGCCAGCTGTCCGCCTTTTCCGGGTATTAATTCCACATTATGAATAACTGTACCTATTGGTAAGTCTTTTAGTTTTAAAGCATTTCCAGGTTTGATTTCCGCACCTTCTCCTGATAACACAGTATCTCCTTTTTTCAAACCGTTCGGAGCAAGAATATATCTTTTTTCCCCATCAACATAGTGTAGTAGAGCAATATTTGCAGTTCTGTTAGGATCATATTCTATTGTTGCTACCTTTGCAGGTATTCCGTTTTTATCTCTTTTCCAGTCAATTACTCTGTAAAGTCTCTTATGTCCTTTATGTCTGTTTCTACCAGTTCTGTGACCGTAGTTGTCAATCCCGTAAGATGAATTTAACGGTTCTACTAATGATTTTTCTGGTCTTACTTTATCCAGATCATTATTGACTAATATAGACATATGCCTTGTACCATTAGTCATTGCTTTTAATTTTTTAATTGGCATATTAATACTTCCCTCCGTGTTATTTATTTATTTATTTTTCTTAAAACTCAAATCCTGCGATTTCATCTCCGTCTTTAAGTTTAACCATAGCTTTTTTTACTATAGGTGTTTTATACATAGAAAATCTGAATCTTTTATTTTTAGATTTTACTGTAAGTGTATTCACGCTTACTACTTTTACATCAAATAATTTTTCCACAGCTTGTCTGATTTCGATTTTGTTTGCTCTTCTGTCTACTTCGAAAACATATTCGTTGTTTTCTCTTCTGATCATTTCACCTTTTTCAGATTTAACCGGTCTTTTTATTACATCATATAAATTCATATTATGCTAGCACCTCCTCGATCTGTGCAAGTGCTTCTTTTGTCATGATTATTTTGTCCTGTTTTAATAACCAGTAAACACTTAACTCATTTGGCATTAGTACATATGATTTTTCTATATTTCTTATAGACAGATATGCGTTATATTCATTCTCTATGTATAAGTCATTTAGTATGTACAGCTGTTTTGTTCCTGCCATATCTAATTTTTTAGAAAAATCAATAATTGTTTTAGTTTTCGGCTTTTCTAATTCAAAAGCATCTATTACGATGATTCCTCCATTTTGAGCCTTAGCTGATAAAGCTGATCTTATAGCTAATTTTCTAACTTTTTTATTTACTTTTTTTACATAGTCTCTTGGTTTCGGTCCGTGTGAAACACCTCCGCCAACCATGTGAGGAGCTCTTGTTGATCCTTGTCTTGCTCTTCCAGTACCTTTTTGTCTGAAAGGCTTTCTTCCTCCTCCTCTTACTTCAGCTCTAGTCTTTGTAGAAGCCGAACCTTGTCTTACTTCTGCTAGTTCTGCAGTTAACACTTCGTGCATTACTGCTTTGTTAGGCTTTATACCAAATATTTCTTCTTTTACATCAACAGTTCCTGCTTTTGAACCGTCAATAGTATATATATCTAAAACTGGCATTTTGTCCTCCTCTCTTTCTTCTCAATTAGTATTTTTTCACTGATTTTTTTATTATTAAGTATCCGTTTTTAGGACCCGGTATTGCACCTTTTACTAATAACAGGTTATTTTCCACATCAAATTTTACTACTCTAAGGTTTTGAACAGTAACATTTTCATTTCCTAATCTTCCTGCCATTTTCTTACCTTTTGGTACATTACTGTTTGATGCAGCACCACCGGCATTCGATCCTCCAAGTCTGTGGTTTCTAGAAACCCCGTGAGTTGCTCTGTTTCCTCCGAAGTTATGTCTTTTCATAACCCCTGCTGTTCCTTTACCTTTTGAAACACCAGAAACATCTACGAACTCTATTCCTTCGAATGAATCTACTTTGATTTCCTGTCCTAATGCATAACCATCTAAATTGTCAGTTTTGAATTCTTTTAAGAATTTTTTTGGAGTTACTCCTGCTTTTTTAAATACTCCCATTTCAGGTTTTATAGTATTTTTTTCTTTTTTCTCGTCGTAACCTAAAGTTAACGCGTTATATCCGTCTTTTTCAACGTTCTTTTTTTGGATAACAAAGTTAGGTCCTGCTTCTATTACTGTAACAGGTATTAATTTTTCACCTTCAAATATTTGTGTCATCCCTATTTTTTTTCCTAGTAACATTATTTTTTCCTCCTTAATATATTGGTTGACTGAACTATTTTATAAGCCAACTTGTATTAAGCCTATAATTGCTTTATTTCGATTCCTACGCCTGATGGCAGACTTAATGAAGTTAATGCTGAAATTATTTGCTGACTAGAGTTTTTGATCTCTACAACTCTTCTGTGCACTCTCATTTCAAACTGCTCTCTTGAATCTTTATTTACATGCACTGATCTTAATACTGTGTATTTTTTTGTCTTAGTTGGTAAAGGAAGGGGCCCAGTTACCTCTGAGCCATTCTTCTTAACAACTTCAGCTATTTTCTTTGCTGATTGATCCAGCAATTTATGATCATACGATTTAAGATATATTCTTAATTTATCCAAAGTTTTCCCTCCTACTTAATAAACTATTTCGTAATAGTAGCAACTACACCAGAAGCAACCGTTCTTCCACCTTCTCTGATGGCGAATCTTAATCCTTCTTCCATTGC
>NZ_JAMZGM010000024.1 GCF_024158605.1 Sebaldella sp. S0638
CATAATAAAGTCCTCCTGTTTTTAGTTTATCATAAAAAGATTTTTTTATTTACAGACTTTTTATCACAGGCTCGGGATTATTAAAACGGGATATTTGGAGTTCTGTATAAAATCTAATAAAATTATGTGAGCAGGGATTTTGATCCCTGTTTTTTATTCAGGTATACCTTTCTCCACAAAACTGATAAATTTTAGTTTTTGTATTTTTATAAAAAAATAAGTTTATAAGAAAACAGAACCTCTCAGTTTTTAACTGTCAGGTTCTGCTTTAATACTGTATTTGTTAAACTAAAAATCTATGTGAAGTTTATTTCTTTATTCATTAATACCAGAATATATTACTTCCATTGGACAGACACCTTCACAAGCACCGCATTCAATGCAAAGATTAGGATCTATCAGGTATTTCCCGTCATCTTCCATTATGGCATCTACAGGACAGACAGGTTCACACGCTCCGCATGCTATGCACGCTTCTTTGTCAATTACATATGCCATTACAAAACCTCCTTCCTAAAATAAATAAAATGACCTATTTATTCAGATAAATAGGTCAAATCTATTTACTAATTTTGATATTTGTAGAGTAATGTGACTAGTATATCATATTTTTTTATATACAAAATTAAAAGATAGTAAAATCTATTAATTATAATTTCTAATTAGTGTATAAAGTTACAGTTGGAACAACAATAATGATAAAAATATATTTAGAAAACCATATTACACTTCCTACATTTACTAACTTCCCATATTTTAAAAGAACATTTCCAAATAAAAATCCGGAAATGTTCTCACTTTCTTAAAATACTGCTTTTAATATTATACTTGTTCTGTATTCATCCTGGCTGTTATCACCTGCTCCATACTCTCCTGTAAGGAATATTCCGTATCTGTCCTTCACTTCTACTCCCACCGATGCCCTAGTTCTAAAAACGCCGCCCTCTTCTTCCGGTTTAGGCAAGTCATAATATTGCATCTTTACTGCACTTAATTTTGCCCTTTCTGTCACATTTGTATCCCCTAATTCATACTCATATGCTAAATCTAACTTTCCGCTTAGTTTCCACTGTTCTTTTTTCCCTAAAGGACTTTCTGCTTTTAATTCTACACCGACTCTCGGCTTTATACTCCATGCATCATTCCCTTCTATTTCCAGACCTTCTTTTCCTTCTTCTTCAAATCCCGGTCTTGTTATATACATGAGTCTAAAAGCTTCATACGGAGTTATCCACTTATCTTTTCCTAATGCTATTTCTCTGCCTGCTATATTATCAAGACTAAAACTGTAAGTTTCAAATGTCCCGTTCATCTCTGATCTTTGAGATTTTCCCCAGTCTATATTTCTATCTATATTGTGAAAACTTATTCTTCCGGTTAAATCATTTCGCAAAATCCAATTGTCTGCTTCATATCTGTTATGTCCCCCTATTTGTATTGTATCTACCCATTCTTCACTTTCATTGCTATCATCAAACTCGAATCCGGTATGTAAATATCCTAAAGAATACCCGATTTTATGTTTATAGCTCTTCTCTGTTTCTTTCAAGGCTAAAACTCCTGCCGTAGTATAATCATAACCTACAACTCCGGCTTTATTTTCTCCTGTAGCTCCCTTACCTGCAATTATATTAATTTTTACACTTTCATCTGTGTTATTTTTCGAACTTTGAAGTAAGTCTAATGATTCATCAAATGTTTTAGCAATGTCGTACTCTCTCTGATTTATATTAGCATAAACATTTCCTGCGATATTTCCGATAATTTTATTTAACTCGCTGATATTTTCTATCATATCTAATTTATCATAAAATAGTAAAGATTCGCCTTGTGCATCCTCGTAATTTTCATCTAAGCTTTTAGCAAAGCTTTCCCACCAGCTTCCCTTCGCTATATCAGAATATAGAATTCTTTCCATCCAAATATCTAAATTACCGTCAGAATTAACATTTGGAATAGCACTCCAAAATATCCCTTTACTCACTATATCCGAACCCCCGCTGTTTAGACCCCCATTTTGTGTGGTTGGCTTAAATACCTCTTCTAATTTATATACATTTACATTTGTTCCTTGAGAAAAATCAGGTGTTACTTCTACATTTCTCAAAACAAATTCTGGTGCTATAAATTTTACAGCGTCTGATACCAAAAATTTCCCGTTTATATCTTCCGGAGCATAATCAGACGGCAGAGGATTTGCTGCTCTTACTGTGCCGGGGTCGACTTTTATCTGAACAACTGCATTTTCCGGAACTAAAAACTTTTCATTTACTTTTATTACTCCGGCATTGATTATACTGGGCAAATCATATTTAGACCCTGAATTCAAATAATCTACTGGTGCCAAAACTGATGAATCTGTCACTATTAATTGTCCTCCGTTACTTAAATCAGCATTTATTATTCCTGAATTTACTAACGTAGAACCATTTTTCATTAATATCCCTATTCCGTTTTTACCAGTTACAGTAATTAAGCCTTTATTTTCTATTGCTGTATTCTCATCAGCATATATGCCTACACTATTCTCTCCTGTTAAATTAATTATTCCTGCAGAATCATTTGTGATTTTAGCATTATTTACACCGGCTATCCCTACAGAGTTATTTCCAGTCAGGACTATGTTTCCTCTATTAATAAATTCATTCCCCAGTCCTGTTTCTATAAAAACTCCTACAGTTTGTTCACCGCCAGAACTTATTACACCGTTATTCTCTATTTTGTCCATTGGTTTATATGAATAAATTCCTATTCCCTTTACTCCGGTTTCTATAGTTCCTGAATTTATCATATTTAAATTATTATAGCCGTATATTCCAGCTGCAAAATTATTAACTTCTGAATTATTAGGATCAGTATAAGTATTTCCTGCTCTTATAGTTCCCTGATTATCGACTCTGCTCTCACCGGCATAAATTCCCAAACTAACATCTCCTGTTGATATAATACCTGTGTTAATAATAACGGAATTATTGTCACCATACATACCTATTATTGAGTTATCTGAGTTACTTGCTGTTCCTGAATTAGAAATTTTATTACCGTTTATAATAGTAGAATTATAAGCATACATACCCACAGAACTCATGCTTACATTTATATCTGCATTATTTACTAGTGTACTTCCATTTCTTCCTACATATCCAAAACTTCCGACTGTTGAAGTGTTATTACCTACATTTATGATTCCCGCTGCTGTAATAGTTGCTCCATCTGTCCCGTAAAACGCTGCCGAATTATCTCCTGCTGCATTCACCACACTGTTATTTAATTGTATCTGTCCGCCTTTTCCATAAAATCCTATTCCGTTTTCTTCTATATCAGTAACTCCATTTATTTGATTTACCAAAATTTGATTCCCGTAAATACCCACCGAATCTTTTCCGACAAACAGGTTTCCTGTATTATTAATAACCGAATTTTTCTCTCCGTATACTCCGACACTGCTGTTAGAAACACTTATCATTCCGCTGTTATTTATTTCTAACTGCCCTGTCCCGTCAGTAGTTCCATAAATTCCTACTGAAGATTTTCCGGCCACGCTCACATTTCCAAAATTTTCCATTTGTCCTGTCACAGTACCATCTGCATCTACAGCTAATATCCCAATAGATTTTTCACCTGATACCATTGTTTCTCCAAGGTTTAAAACTCTTCCGTCTTCTTGGATAATACCAGTTGCTTTATTTCCCAGAACATTTACTTTATTATCAAAAGTTATCTGTTTCAAAGAATTAAAATCAGTCTTTAATACAGAACCAGTCTGTTCATTTTCGATATTTAAAGTAATTCCTGAAATAGTCATATTATCTAATGTTAAATTTTTTCCGTATATTCCTATTGACCCGGTTCCTTCCCTTATATAAATTGTCTTATTGGAAAAGACATCTCCCTCTGATGTATAAATTCCAAATTGATTCATCTTATTTAGATCATAAATACCGCCGGAAGTATCTGTTAAAGAAATTCCTGCTACAGAAGAAATCTCTCTTTTTATATAATTATAAACAGAATTTGCCCCTGTTTGTATATTTCCGGAAATAATTCTTACTTCAGAATCTTCAGTGTCTGCCACTGCTCCTATTCCGATAGAATTATCTCCGGTACTTATATTACCGCCATTCAAAGTAACTAAACTATCTGTCCCGAATATTCCGAGAGAATAATTTATTCCTGTAATCCCACTGCCCGCACTGATATTCCCAGAGTTTGAAATATCTGTTCTTTTACCAAATATACCAAATGTACCGTATCCTGATAAATTGATATTTCCTGTATTATCAATCATCGACCTGTTATTTGGATCATGCCCTATAGAATATACTCCCACAGCATTATCAGCTGTAGATTCTATTATCCCGGCATTCTTTATCTTATTTTCTTTTCCTATTCCCAAAACTCCTGCTGCACCGGATATATTATCAGCATAAATTCCTACACCCTGATTTCCTACTAAAATTTTACCATTATTCTCTGCTGCGGAACCTAAAGTAACATACTCACCTACTCCAAAATCACCGCTGTTTATTATACCTGTTACATCATTTATAATATTTGAATAATATCCAAAAATTCCTATTCCTTCATCACCTAAATTTATTTTATTTCTATTAATTCCAACTCCGAATTTTTCAGTGTAAATTCCTGTAGATTGAACTGCTTTTGTTCCTGAAAAAATTTTAGACTCTATTTCTCCATCATTTATAACCGCAGAATTTCTGGCAAATATTCCTATACTGCTATTTGGAACTGCTATTTTCGTTCCTGAGTTATTTATATATGCGGAATCTTCTACCCTTAATATTATCATTCCATTATCTGGTGTTATTATTTCTGTTGTTGGCGAAACATTAATAATTCCGTTATTTTGTATTGCAAATACCACACCTTTTCCTGTCATTTCAATTGTCCCGTTATTTATATTTAGCGCTGCACCATCTACTCTCACTGCAATTGTTTCGTCACCGTTTACCTTTAGATAAGTATTATTTAAATCTAAAATATTATCATTATTCAAAGATTTTGCATATATCCCTACTGCCGGGTATATTCCTCCGAATTTTCCAATCTCTATATCAGGAGCTGCCAAACCTGATCCATTATAAATCATCTTGCCAGAACTCAAAGTATCCACATAATAAATCCCTACTGCTCCGTCTCCGCCATATAAACCGGCAGACAAACTTTTCGTTCCAATTAAATTTTGAATGCTTAAAACTATCGGCTGGATATTTGAAAGAGTCTTATCTCCGATTTTTATATTTTTTATCGAACTATCTATATTTGAATCTCCTGTCATTAAAACACCTGACAGATCATCTCCGAACACCATGTTTTTTGACCCTAGAGAACTTTTTAAACTTCCATTTTCTAAAAAATACCCGTTACTCCCCGCTCCTAAATAAAACCTGCTCTCATCTGCCGAAGCATTATCAAATAACCCTGATTTTACATAGATCCCTACACTATTTCCTCCGGTAGTTATACTGTCTATACTATCAATATAACTGGAATTCTCAGTATAAAGCCCTATGCTGTTTATTCCTGACTCTAGTTTCCCTAATTTAATAGTTCTTAAAGTATCTGCACTATTCAGATAAACCGCTGCCCCATAATCTCCAACCCTGATAATTCCGCCTGTTGAGTTATCTATATTAGAATTTTTTATATAGACACCTAATGAACCGCTGTTTGAACCACCAGACTGTAAAATACTGACTCCGCTGTTCAAACCGTTAAATCCTAAAAGACTAATTCCATTTACTCCTATAATAATATCTGCCTTTTCGCCTATTGATGCCAGACCTAAACTTTTCGCCCCGCTTAATTGTGTTATCTCATTTCCTGTTGTTCCTATTCTCAGAGTAGTTTTTACGGTATTATCAGCACTTCCATTTAAGTATACTCCTATCCCGCCTTCTCCTAACTCTATATTACTGTTAAATTCCGCTTCTCCCTGATTTACATATAGTCCGATATTTTTAGAAACTGAGGATACTTTTATACTTCCAGTTCCCGAAACTTTCAAATTCTCATTTTTTGAATATACTCCAAAACTTCTGTTCAGCGAGTTATCTGTATTATCAATAATTCCATTATTTACAATTTCTAAATTATCCGTGATATTATAAATACTGGAATTTAGAACTATTCCAAATCCACCGTCCATTATGTTTATTTTATTATTATTCTCAAGTTTTTTTAGACCTGTATTTCCATTGTCTAGTATATATATACCCGTTCCTTGATCAGAATTTATTATCCCTGCATTATTTACTACAGGTGCTATACTGCTAACAGGTGAGTTATCTGTAACTTCATATAAAATACCTATTCCTTTTTCTCCAGATAGATTTATAATATTGCCGGATGAAAAATTTATACTGTCCCAGCCGGAATAAATACCAACACTTTGACCTCTTAGCGTAAAAATTGTATTTAATAAATTTAGTGTATTTGAAGCAGCAGAGTCTAAATAAATTCCATAATCATACTTATCATCTGTACTCACACTTTCTATACTTATATTTCCTCCGGTATTTAATATGCTGTTATTTTTCACGTATATTCCTATATCATTTCCATTTGTATTTAATTTGAGACTGCTGTTTACCCCTAAATTTACTATCCCTGCTTTACTGTAAACAGCCATATTGCTAAATGAATCCGTGCTGTTTAAGGCTGTTGAATTTAATTCTATACTCCCGTCATTCTGGAATTTAGAATTAATATTTACAATACCTATATTTTGTGCTGAAATATCAGTTAAATTTAAAATCACTTGCCCGGTATTCTTAACTGTGTTACTTGTAAGTCCGCCGTCAACTCCATACATTCCTATATTTTTACTGTTTGTTGAGTTGATTCTTATTACTCCATTATTAGTAATTGCTGAAGGACCATCTATATTAGCAGCTACCATACCTGCGGAATTGAAAACATTTCCATTTAAATCAATTATACCAGTATTTGAATTTATGCTAGTTCCGTTATCTACCCGTATCCCATTGTTGTTTGTACCGCTTATTATTATACTCCCGTCATTTATAAAAGGCTTATTAGCAATACTTTGGTATATCCCCGTAGAATTATTTCCGCTTATAGTTATTTTCCCGCCATTTAACACTGTATTATCCGGAAATTTTGCTAAGCCGTTCACTACTATGCCGTAATCATCAGATCCATATAAGTTTATTTCCCCGTTTTGGATGAATTTATTAGTAAAAATTATACTAGGATCTATATTTGTTGCTGTTTGGACAACTGTATTCGAGAAATCTCCATTATTTAAATAAAATCCGTAACTTCCATTACCGTATAAATTTATTTTCGCATTAGATTTGTTTACTATTCCAATTGTAGCTGTGGCATTAAGCACTTCAAATCCAATACTTGTATCACCCATCAAAGTTATAGAACCCCAATTTTCTGCATGAAGTAAATTTCTTGATCTGATAAAGTCTACACCAATTACATTATAACTTGTCGGATCAGAAATTATATTTCCTTGATTAACATAAGATATATCTCCGCGTCCGCTGTAACCATGCTCAATCTCCAGTGCTTTAGCATTATTAGTATTTACTGTAAGATTCCCGGTTGTAGTCAATGATATTACCTGATTTGTATTCCCGGCAAGCGAACCTGCTTCTCCTCTGTGACTTTCCATTGCTATTATACGTGACCCTGACCGATTCGTTCCTATATCTGATGTTATGACATTAGTTAAACTTCCGCTTCCGCCAGTTGGATTTGTGTAAGTCGAACCTTTTGTACCTATTAACTGCAGCAAGGCTGTGTGTGTATCTGTACTTGACAAAAACGTCCCCTGAGCAAAATTATCAATATTCGTATATAAATTTTGAGCACTGGAACCAGCATTATATCCATTGCCATTTTGTTCTAAATTCAGTGCTGGTATGACTATTCTTTCAAATGTTTTAGGAACAATTTCTTGATTTAATAATACAATATTTATATCTCTATCTACATTAATATCACTTATTTGTATTGAAGTAATTCCTTGAATTGCTATATCAGGGAGATCAGTCAGATTAGGAACATTTATATTTATTGGTTTCTTGGTAATACTAATATCTGATATTTCTGGAATCAAAGGTATTGCTAAATCTAGATTTTTATCATTAAAGGCAATGAATCTTTTTCTTATTCTTGGCAACAGCTCAAAAGTTTTTACTTCTGAAAGAGCCATATCTTTGATTTCAGAGTTCGATTTTGATTTTCCGCTTTTATTATTGTAGAAAGCAGTAAAAAACACCTGCCATTCTAAGTTATCAGCATCATACAAGTCATAAATACTATTTCTATCCTCTGTTTCTTTTATTAATGTTTGTTTTTCACTTAACACAATGCTGCCTAATAGAGCCATTAATGCTATAATTTTTTTCATTTATTCTCCTTCTTAATTTATCTGTAAAAGAAATAACAATAAAAGTTCAGACAATTGTTCAAGATAATCTTTAACTCAAACATTATAACTTCAGAACATTATTTTCAATTTTACAGATAAACTAATTACATTGATATCAACCGCTGATAATCAACATTATAATACATTTCAGACTGATATTCTTAGCTCTCCTAATCAATTCTGTTTATTTTAATTATATTTCCAAATTTTTCCATGCTCTACTAGGCTTAAATATCTTAATTTTTCTTGTATTTTTTTTATATTAAATGATGATTTATCATAAGAATTCCATTACTTTAAGATGTTATTACTCACTTTTTCCGCTTTTCATTTAGAACATTTGTTCTAACTTTATTTGTGAATAAACTGTAATGACTACACATCTTATTTCATTCCACTATTTTTATTATACAACCATATATTTATTTTTGTCAATATTATTTTATATGTATCTGCCTTATTTTTTTAGTATTTCCAAATGAATTATAAGTGTAATTTTTTTCAAAAATATCGTAGTTATAATACATTATGTTAATTTATTGTAATAAAAGAAGTGAAGCATCTCTGCTCCGTATTTATTTTTATTTAATTACTTAATATACAAACTAAAAATGACAGGAAAAAAAGAAGACAATTTAAAAACCCTCCAAACTGTTTTAGCGAACATGGAGGACTCTGATCGTGAGGATCTATATAATTTATTCAAACTACTTATTGAGAAAATCGACCTAATAAGTAGAGATCCTATTATTTTAAAAATTTATATAAAATAGTGTGTGGATTGGCATGGTGCGAAAGACGGGACTTGAACCCGTACAGCCTTATCGGCCACAAGGCCCTCAACCTTGCGTGTCTACCATTTCACCACTTTCGCATACCTTTATAGTTTATAGTATTTTAGAAAATTTTTCAAATTAAAATTGGTTAAAAATGCATCTCCAAGCTGATTTCTCATCCTATATTCCTGTATAATCCGTTTATCAGCACTAATAATTCTACATCTGCACACTCAGACATTCCATAATCCCTCTCCAATCCCTGCCAAAAACAATCCATAAATAAAACATATAGCAAATATGAAATTTAAATATTTGACTTATCTTTTAAAAAGTTATATATTTAATCATATAATTTAATGAGGAGGAAATCAAATGTCTGCAATATTCTTTAATTTTATTTCAGTAAACACAATGTATATGATGTTAATGTGCATGTCTATGATGATGTACACTTTTTTACATACTGAAATAAAACAGAGAATAAAAAAAGATATTTTGAATTACTTATTAATAGAATTAGACTAATTATTACAGTTTAAAATTATTTAATAATAAATAACGAAAAATACTTTGGAATTTTCTGAAGTATTTTTTTTGTTGAATTACAGAAAGGAGTTTGCAAATGATAAAAATTGAAAATATTAATAAATCATTTGATCATAAAAATGTACTTGCTAACGTCAGCCTTGAAATACCAAAAGGGAGTATCTATGGTATTATCGGCTACAGCGGCGCAGGAAAAAGCACCCTTGTGCGTATTATCAATGCATTGGAAAAACCGGATTCAGGAAAAGTTTTTATTGATAATACCGACTTGTATTCCCTTGATGAAAAAACTGTCCGAGATGAAAAGAAAAAAATTGGGATGATTTTTCAGCACTTTTATCTTTTGAACAGTAAAACTGTTTTTGATAATGTAGCAATTGCGCTGAAAATAAATAAAGCAGGAAAAAATGAAACTGAAAGCAGAGTTATGGAAATACTAAAGTTCGTAGGACTGGAAAATTACAGGGATAATTATCCTGAGCAGCTTTCAGGGGGACAAAAGCAGAGAATCGGAATAGCAAGAGCATTGGTCAACAATCCGAAAATTCTTTTGTGTGATGAAGCTACAAGCGCTCTTGACCCTGAAACAACCAAGCAGATTCTCGAACTTTTGCAGAAAGTAAACAGGGAACTTGGAGTAACTATAGTACTGATAACACACCAGATGGAAGTGGTAAAAAATATATGCGACAGGGTTGCTGTTCTGGAAAATGGTTATATTATTGAAGAAAATGATGTTTTTAATATTTTTGCCTTCCCAAAAGAAGCTACAACGCAAAAATTCGTAGAAAGTATACTTCATCAGGACATACCTGATTCTGCTTACAGGCATCTTATAGACGGGAGGCTTTATAAGCTGACATTCTCAAAGGGGCATGTTGATGAGCCGGTCTTATCAAACATTACTGCTGAAACCGGTGTTAATTTCAGTATTTTGCAGGGAGTAGTCACAGAAATACAGGAACATTTTTTCGGACAGCTTGTAGTAAAGCTTTCATCTGCAGGTGAACAGACAGACATTGCTTTGGAAAAACTGAAAACCTACGGCGTGGAGGTACAGGAAATCGGAAAAGGAGGAAATACAATATGAATGTTTCATTTGAACAAATAATTAACGCTACATGGATAACTGTTTACATATCAGTATTATCATTTATTCTCGGTACATTGATTGCTTTTTTTCTGGGATTTACGTTATATTTCACCAGAAAAGGAGGAATATATGAAAATAGAAAATTATATGTAACTCTGGATATAATAATTAATTTTATCAGATCACTGCCGTTTGTGGTTTTACTGCTTTTACTTATTCCTGTAACAAGACTTCTAGTAGGGAGTGCTATAGGCCCCAATGCAGTAATTGTATCACTGACATTTTTTGCAGCACCGTATATTGCAAGGCTTGTAGAAAGTTCTCTTTTGGAGATAGATCATGGAATTCTGGAAGTAGCAGATTCGCTGGGGGCAAATACACAGGAACTCATCACCCACTTTCTGCTTCCTGAGGCTGCCTCATCTTTAATATTTAATTTGTCCATTGCCTTTGTAAGTATAATAGGTGCAACAGCAGTGGCAGGAACTATAGGCGGCGGAGGGCTGGGTGACCTTGCCATTTCATTCGGGTATAACAGATATGATTATATTACCCTTGTTACAGCTGTGGGAATAATAGTAATATTGGTGCAACTGGCACAGTTTTTAGGAAAGTATTTATCTAATAAAGCAAAATATTTATAAAATTCAGGAGGAAAATATATGAAAAAAAGAAATTTATTACATTTGATCGCATTGCTGATTCTGGCATTTTTTATTACGGGATGCGGATCAGGTTCAGGTAAAAAGTACAAAGTTGGTGTAAATGGTTCTAATTCCAAACAATGGGAATATATAAAGGAAGAAGCTGCTAAAAAAGGGATAAATCTTGAAATAGTTTATTTCTCTGACTATGTTCAGCCAAACAGGGCTCTTGTGGATAAGGATGTGGATATTAATGCCTTCCAGACTCTCTCATTCCTAAATACATTTAACGAGACTAACAAACAGGACATTGTTCCTATTGGCACTACGATACTTGCTCCTATGGGAATTTATTCAAAGAAACTAAAGTCCCTTGACGAACTTCCGGAAAAAGCGAAAGTAACTATACCTAATGATCCTTCTAATCAGGGAAGAGCATTAAAACTTCTGGAAAAAGCCGGTTTAATAAAACTGAAAGACAGCGGCGGAAAAATCATAAGCAACAATGATATTACAGAAAATCCAAAACAGCTGGAAATAATACCTATGGCTGCGAATCAGCTTCCCCAGACTCTGAATGATACTGAAATATCAGTTATTAATAACGGAGTAGCAGTAGATGCCGGTTTCTCACTTAGTCAGGCTATTTTCAAAGAAGATAAACTGGCAAAGGACTATATAAATGTCATTGCAGCGAGACAGGATAATAAAAATGATGAAAATCTTCTGGAAATAGTAAAGTTATATCAAACTGAAACTGTGAAAAAAATTATAGAAGATGATACAAAAGGAAATTCTGTTCCTACATTTATACCATTATCAGAAATAGGATTTTAGAAAAGAGGAAGATAATATGGCAAAAACAGAAAAAGATTTAATAATAGACTTTATAGATGAGAATAATAAATCCCTTATAGAAACCGCAGAATTTATTCATAATAATCCCGAACTGGGAAATCATGAGTTTGTATCCAGCAAGGCTCTTGCTGATCTTCTTGAAAATCAGGGTTTTACAGTAACATATAATATCGCAGGACATGAAACAGGTTTTATCGCTAAAAAAACTTCGGCTAAATCCGGTCCGAAAATTGCTTTTCTTGCGGAATATGATGCCTTACCTGAGATAGGCCACGGATGCGGGCATAATCTTATTGGAACTGCAAGTGCAGGAGCCGCTGCGGCAATAGGAAATATTATAGATGATCTGGGTGGAGAAGTTATAGTTTTCGGCAGTCCTGCTGAAGAAGGCGGTGATAACGGCAGTGCTAAAGCAAGTTATGTGAATAACAGTCTGTTTAATGACGTAGATGCTGCACTTATGTTTCATCCTGCCAACAAAAATTCTGTTACACAAAAAACACAGACTGTAGAGCCTGTAGATATAGAATTCTTTGGAAAAACTGCACATGCCGCGGGGAATCCTGAAAAAGGCATAAATGCCCTGCATGCGCTCATACATTTTTATAATATTTTACACACATATCAGCTGGGAAAATTCAAGAATCTTAATATACACGGCGTTATAACTGACGGCGGCAAAGCTCCCAATGTAATACCTGATTATGCCAAAGCAAGATTTTATATACGCGGCGCGACTTCCAAAGAAAGTCAGGAAGCCGTAAATATTATAGAAAACATACTAAAAGGCATTGATACATCTTTTGGTACTACATCAAAACTTACATATTTTCAAAACAGAGTGGATCATTTTATACTTACTCCTGAATTTGATAAATTATTTCAAAAAATTTATGGAGAATGTACAGGAAATACAATAGATACCGGACAGACAAAACCCGGCGGTTCCACTGATGCTGCCAATGTAAGCCATGTCATACCGGTAATACACCCGTATCTCGCAATTGGTGATTCTTCACTAACAGGACATACAATTGAATTTACCAATGCAGCATGTTCTGAAAAAGGTTTTGAGACTCTAATTCTGGCTGCAAAGCTGCTAAGCCTCACGGCTCTGGAACTTTACAAGGATTCTGAATTACTTCTGAATATCAAAAACGACTGGAATAACAGCATTAGTTCACAATAATAAAAGGGTTTATATAAATTTTTCAAAATAACTAAAAAGGGGCTGTAATTTTTACAGCCTTTTCTTATTTATAAATTTATCAGTATTTTTGCTAAAAGAAGAGACTGCCGGAAAAACAGACCTCCGATATTATCAGAAATTACTGTTCTCTGGCAGTCTCTCTAATTGGAAGATAAAGAGAATTTTCTTTATTTTAGCTATATATAATATAATCTAAAATACGATATTAATTGCTGTCCGCCTTAAACTTCAAATATCTTTTGCTTTGTTTAAGCGGATCATAACCTAGTAGTATACCCAGAATAAAATCTTCTTCGGCTGTATATTTTCTCAATGAAGTTTTGTTAAACTTCTTTATTATATCTATACATTCTTTTTCTCCAAAAAATAAGTTACATTTATCGTCACTTACCTTTTGTACAAAAAATGAAATGGAATTTTTCTCTAATTTTTTCACCATATATCCCATAGTATCTACAGGAGCAGTATGCAAAACCAAGTGCCTCAATCCCTTGTTCAGTTCATAGATATGATGGGCAAAAAGTTCGTAGTTATATTTTATAAGGCTTTTTTTATCTCCTCTGTCCATTTTTCTACCCTTTCATCAGTTAAATCTGACTGATTTACGTCATCTATTGCCAATCCTAAAAACTTCCCGTCTTCTACACCTCTTGATCCGTCAAATTCGTATCCGTCTGTGTCAGTCTCTCCTATTAATGTAATTCCGCTATCCTTTATTTTTTCATGTATAATTCCTATACCGTCAATAAAAGTATCACTAAATGATGACTGATCCCCTGTTCCGAAATAAGCTACTTTTTTCCCGCTCAAATTTAATGAAGGCATGTCATCTAATACTCCTAACCAGTCGTCCTGCAGATCCCCATAACCCCAAGTCGAAGTTCCCATTACCAGTACATCATAATCATTCATTTTCTCAAGATTACCTGCTATATTATGCACATCTGCATTATCTAATTTTGCTGATATTTTATTTGCGACATCTTCAGTAACACCTGTAGTTGATCCGTAAAATATTCCTATTTTAGCCATTACCATACCTCCTGTTATTATTTAATAATATAACATCAAATTTTATTTTGATTGTCAAATATTTTTATCAATATTTTGGAAAATAATTTTTATTTGCAAAGTAATAAAAAAATCACTTCTCATATTATGAAAAGTGACTCATTTCTGCCTTAAATCATTTTACTTTGATATACCAATTTTATCAGGTTCTTTATATTGTAGTTTTCCTTTATATTCGTTTCCTTCATAAACTGCTGTATAATCTCCCAAAACTTCCCCGTTTTTTATTCTTCTAGGGACGGTTTTTATTACGTTGAATTTATATTCTACCTTAGAATCATTGAAGTTATTTACATTAATTATTTCTTCTACATCTTCGCTTGGATACAGATCATAGTCTTTATTGCTGATTTTTATTGTAGCTACTGCTTTATTACTGTCTACGATTTTGCTTTTCTTATAAGTGGAAAAGAATGAATTAATCTCATCAGCACCTATAGTATCTCTGTTTTTAGACTTTTCAGAACCCATAACCACTGCTATCATTCTTAATCCGTCTCTTTCAGCTGTTAATACAATATTTGATCCCGCAGCTCTGTGATATCCTGTTTTCAGTCCGTCTACACCTTCTACTTTTCCAAGAAGATTATTCGTAGCTTTCAGCTGTATCGCACCGCCTTTTATGTAATCCGAGCTTTTATCAGCTATTTTCATATATTCAGGATACTGTATCGCAGTCATTGCCAGTTTGTAAATATCATATGCACTTCCCTGATCCATACATGTCCCTGTATCACCCGGCGGCAGTCCGTGCGGCGTACAGTAACGCAGTGAATTCAGCCCCATGCTTCTTGCTCTTTCATTCATATTGTCCACAAAATTATACACATCTCCGTGGCTTACATATTCTGCAAGTGCATAAGCTGCATTATTCGACGATCTTATTGCTGTGGCTTTCAAAAGCTCTTCCACTGTGAATGTCTCACCGGCGTTCATTTTCACACCATATGGAACCTTTGAAGCCGTATATGAAATTGTTACATTATCATCTAAAGATATTTCTTTCGCATTAACTTTGTCTAATGTTAATAAAATAGTCATTACCTTTGTCATTGATGCTAAAGGTCTTACCTCGTAGATATTGTCCTGAACATAAATATTTCCTTTAGTGTCTCCTACTAACAACTCTTTATAATCATAAGAAAAAATAAATGCTGATAATAATAACATCAAACTTAAAATTTTTGTTTTCATGTTTCCTCCTTAATTGACTTACCCTTTATTCTACTAGTTTTTTTACATTTTTGCAAGTCATATTAAAGCCTTTGATTCATCAGCTGTTTGTGAATAAGAAGCGGTAATTTTCCCGAAAACACAGATTAAAAAAATTTTTACTTTATCAAAAAATGACTTTCAAAAAAACTGAAAGCCATTTTTAATTATTTATTTCTTATGAATATTATCTATTTCCTCTTTTGTAAGATTTCCTTCCATGGGTCCCTGTTTGGTAACTGAATATGCCCCTGCAAGATTAGCGTAAAATAATGCTTCTTTATAACTGTATCCCTGAGAAACCAATGATACAAAAGTTCCGCCAAAACAGTCGCCGGCTCCTGTAGGGTCTACTTCTTCCACTTTTACCGGATCTACATTTATCTGTTCTGTTTCACTGTAAAGAGTCGCACCTCTGTCTCCTCTCTTCACTACCACTGCCATAGTCCCGTCTTCAAGAAGTTTTTTTACTGCTTCTTTTTCTGTTTCCATTCCTGTAAGGTCAAGAAGTTCCTGTTCTCCTGGAAGAATTATATCGGCATTCTGCATTATCTTCACTATTAATTCTTTTATTCTGGGATTTTCCATGAATTCTTTTCTGAAATTCGGATCAAAAGTCACCTTTATCCCTCTTCCTTTTAATTCGGGAAGAATATTATTAAATAAATCTATCATATTTTCATTAAATACTGAACACCCCATGATATGAAAATATTCACACCCGTCAAGACAGCTCTTGTCAATTTTATCATAATTCAGTTCCTGAAGCGCAGAATCTTTTATAGTAAAAATAAAGTCTCTGCTCCCGCTCTCCTGATAAACTACAAATGCTGCAGCTGTGGTTTTTTCTTCTGATACATATACCTGTGAAACATCCACGCCGTCTTTTTTCAGTCTGTCAGTATTTATTCTTCCGAAATCATCATTTCCTATAACAGAGATTATCCCTGTACTTCCTCCCATTTTAGCTGCCTGATCTATAAAAATAGCCGGTGCTCCGCTGGGATAAGGCCCTGTGAATTCTCCAGTTTCCCTGAAAGTCTGATTCTTTTTAGTTCCCATGATTTCTACCAATACTTCTCCTGCTGTTAATATCTTAGGCATCTTTCCTCCTGTGTCATTTTATTTTTTCTTCTTTTTGCTCTGCACATCGAAATAAACTGCAAGTATTATTACCAGTCCTTTTACTATTAACTGATAAAAATATGTTATGTTTAAAAGATTCATTCCGTTATTAATAACTCCTATTATTATTGCTCCTATAAATGTTCCTGTAATAGTTCCATAACCTCCGCTCAGACTGGTACCTCCCAGTACTGCCGCAGCTATGGCATCCAGTTCATATCCTGTTGCCGAGTTCGGCTGTCCCGAATACAGTCTTGAAGCAAGAATAATTCCGCTCAAAGAGGCAAGGAAACCAATAAGCATATAAATATAGACCTTTACCTTTTTTACATTTATCCCTGAATACATTGCTGCTTCTTCATTACCGCCTATAATATAAGCCTGTCTCCCGAATTTTGTTTTTCCTAAAATTATGTTCATAATAATAAATACTACAATTAATATAACAATAGGAAACGGTATTCCGAATAATTTTTCATTTCCCAGATAAAGAAACTTTTCATTTGCTATCTGTACAGGTCCTCCCCCTGTTAATATATAAGCAATTCCTCTGAATATTCCCATTGTAGCAACTGTTACTATAAATGCTGGAATTTCAGCCTTTGAAATGAGAAATCCATTTATAAATCCAAGAATAATTCCCATAAGCAGACACAAAACCAGTGCCAGTGCAAACGGAACTTTCATATTCAAAAGCAGTGCTGCTGTCGTTCCTGATAATGCTATTGTAGAACCGATAGAAAGATCAATTCCCGCTATTATCAGTGCGAATGTCATTCCAAAAGCACTTATTGCTATTATTGATACCTGCAGAATTATATTCAGTATATTGTTAAATTCTCTAAAACTTGGCGACAAGAAAGAAAATACAATAATAAGAGCAATCAGACCGATTAATATTCCCCCGTACATCTTAAATATTTTTCTAAAGTTTATCATTTCCATCTAAGTTTACACCTCCTGTTGAATATCTCATTATTTCCTCCTGAGTTGTCAGTTCCGGATTCAGCTCTTTTACTATTTTTTTCTCTCTCATTACAAAAAGTCTGTCACTCATAAATAATACCTCGGATAATTCCGAAGATATCATTATTATTCCTACACCTTCACTTGCCAGTCTTCTCATTATTTCATATATTTCGTGTTTGGCTCCTACATCTATTCCTCTTGTAGGCTCATCTAAAATCAATATATCCGGTTTAGTTTCCAGCCATTTTGCCAGTATTACTTTCTGCTGGTTCCCTCCGCTCAGATTTCTTATATGCTGGTCACTCCCTGATGTTTTTATTCTCAGATTTTTTATTTCATCTTTGGCAATGTTTTCTTCTTTTTTATTATCAATAAGTTTTAGCTTTCCTATTATTTTGTCTATTGTAGCCATGGTAATATTGACTTTTACATCGTTATCCAGAACTACTCCTTCTTCTCTTCTGTTTTCTGTTATAAATACTATCTTATTCTTTATGGCATCTTCAGGAGATTTTATCTTTACTTTTTTATCATTTATAAAAATCTGCCCGTTATCCAGAGAAGCAACTCCGAATATTGCCTTCGCCACATCACTTCTTCCGGCTCCCACAAGCCCGAAGAACCCCACTATCTCCCCTTTTTTCACATCAAAGCTTACATTTTCAAAATAGTCTTTCTTTGATAATGACTCTACTTTCAGAATAGTTTCTTTTCCTGTAGGATAATCTTTTTTAGGGTAAATATCTTTCATTTCCCTTCCTACCATCATCTTGATAAGTCCGTCAATATCTGCTTTTTCTCTGGGAACTGTTCCGATATATTCACCGTCTCTCATTACTGTTATATTATCGGATATTCTAAGAAGTTCATCCATTCTGTGTGATATATAAATTATTGATACACCGTCTTTTTTCAGCTTATCTATAATTTCAAAAAGCTTTTCAGATTCTTTCAGACTAAGCGAAGATGTCGGCTCGTCCATAATTATTATATCAGCTTTGAAAGCCACTGCTTTGGCTATTTCTATCATTTGTCTCTCTGAAATACTGAGTTCCTGTACCAAAGTCGAAGGATCCATTTTTACATCAAGATACTCCAGTATTTCCTTACTTTTTTTTGTCATTTCTTTATAATTAACAAAAAGATTATTCATTGGTTCCCTGTTTGCAAAAATATTTTCCGATATACTCATATTCGGACACAGGCTTAATTCCTGATATATTATACTTATCCCCAGATTCTGTGATTCTTTGGGATTTTTTATATCAGTTTTTTCACCTTTTAATATTATCTGTCCTTCATCAGGGGTATAAACCCCTGACAAAATTTTCATAAGTGTAGACTTCCCTGCTCCGTTTTCCCCAAGCAAAGTATGTACCTCACCCTTTGCTAGCTTTAAGTCTACATTTGATAATGCTGTTACACCGCTAAATCTTTTTGTAATACCCTTCATTTCCAAAATGTATTCCATTCAGGACAGCCTCCGTCACAATTTATTTTTTTTCTCCCTCTTTTGTGAAGATTCCTGGTGTTACCGGTATATTCTTTTCTACCTGTTCACCTTTTAAGATTTTTAAAGTAGTATCTACTGCGATTTTCCCCATATCTCCAGGATACTGTGTGATTACTGCCACAAAAGATTTTTCTTTAGTTACTGCATCTCTTGCTTCCTGCATTCCGTCGAATCCTATTACTTTTATCTGGTCTTCTTTACCAGCTGATTTTACTGCTGCCACTGCTGCAAGGGCCGCATCATCACCAAATCCGAATATTCCTCCAAGATTTTTATTTGCCTGAATCATATTCTGTGCTGCTGTCAGAGCTTCCGGTCTTGTGATTCCTGCCTGTACTGCTACTATTTTTATATCAGGATAATTAGCTATTACTTCTTTGAATCCTTCTATTCTCTGTACTACTGAATCTACTGTAGGGTACTCTATAATTGCTACTTCACCTTTACCGTTAAGAAGTCTTGCCATTTCTTCCCCTGCTATTTTTCCGCCTGTGTAGTTATCTGTAGCCACGTGTGCTGCTACGTCTACTCCTATAGCCGGAACGTCCACTGTTATTACAGGTATATTAGCTGCCTCGGCTTTTTTCACCGCTGCCAGAACTCCCTTAGAATCCACCGGGCTGATAATGATTGCATCTACTTTTTTCGTGATAAAATCTTCTATATCTGAAATCTGCTTATTTAAATCCTGATTTGCTATTGAAACATTTAATTTTACATTTTGTGCCGCTGCTTCTTTTTCGATTGCATCTTTCAGACTAAGATAGAAAGGGTGCTGCTGTGTCAAAAGCGATACTCCTATTGTATAAGTTTTTTCCCCTGATTCCGCAGGTTTGTCTTCTGTTTTCCCTGCTGCCTGTTCCTTTGATCCGCATGAAAAGATAAATAACATTGCCATTAATACTAATAAGATTTTTTTCATATTGTTTCCTCCTGTTTTTATTTCAATTTTTTTATAGATTCTGTTATTACCAGTTTTGTTTCCAGTATTTTCACATTGCTTTTCCCCGAACTTCCGTTATTTGTTTCTTCCAGAATACTTTTTGCCGCTTCTGTTCCTATAAGCTGTGTAGGCTGATATATAACCGATATCTGCGGTTTTATCATTTTGAAAAGATCACTCTGATCATATCCCAAAAGTGATATATCCTCACCTATTGTCAAACCTTCGTCATAGATATATCTCAAACATCCGAGTGTTGTCTTATAGTTAGTGGCAAATACAGCTGTGGGCTTTTCTTTCATACTCATCAGTTCCTTAATTGCCCTGTAGCCTTCCAGTTCTGTATAATCTGTATACTTCACGTAATTATTATCAAGTTTAATACTGTTTTCCTTTAGCGCCATTTTATATCCTTCAAATCTGTTTTTGGCAGTATAGACTGTTTTTGGCCCGTTTATTATACCTATTTTTGTATGCCCTCTTTTTATAATCTCTGAAACTCCCTCATAACTCCCCGTAACATTGTCACAGACTACGGCATTCAGTGATACTCTGTCAAATATCCTGTCTATGAGAACTAGCGGGATGTTGTTCTTTTCAAATTCTTTTATATGTTTATATATACTAGAGGTAGGCATCAGAATAATTCCGTCTACCTTTTTTTTCCTTAAAAAGTCTAATTTTTCGCTCTCTATATTCCACTGATTTTGTGAACTGCATATTATCGTGCTGAAATTCTGTTCATTCAGGACTGTTTCTATCCCTTCTATTACCTGCGTCACGAAAATATCTCCTATATCCGGTACAAGGACTCCTATTGAGTTTGTTTTCTTGCTTCTAAGACCCTGCGCAAGATAATTGGTTTCGAAATTTAATTTCTTTATCGCCTCCTCAATATGTTTTTTATTCTTTTCTTTTACAGAAAATCCATTAATGTACCTCGATACTGTTCCTATAGAGACTCCAGCCATTTTAGCAACTTCCTTAATAGTAGATTTTCCCATAATTTCTCCTTTTTTGAAACGTTTCAATTTTTTTTCAAAAATAAAATAAGAATAATTTCTTGTAACAGATTTATAAAATCCTTTATATAGAATGGTTTATCTTATTTTTCATCTCCACTTTTTTAAAACGTTTCAATTTTTATATTATAATATACCTCGTTTTTTTTTAAAGTCAAATTTTTTTTACGTATTATTTTTTCATATATTGAAAAATACCGTTATTGTACAATGATTTTATTACATTATTTTTTTTGCATAAAAAAACCGGAGATATTTTTATCATCTCCGGAATACATGAGAATCATCTTACCAGAACACTGCTCTCCAGTAGATAATCCATATGAAAAATAAAATATTAACAGTTATTATAAAGTATTGTTTTTTTAATTCTGCTTTATTTTTTTGTATAAAAATAAGTATAAGCTCTGCTAATGTCAAAATCACAGCAAATAACGGCATTGCAAAGACTGCCAGCATCAAAGCATTTACTCCCTGTGAATATGCAGGCATTCCCGGACTCATTCCTATTATCATAACAGCAGGAAAATATAATGACAAAAATAATATATTTAAAATATCAATAATTCCCGAAACGAAGTCATATCTGCCGGACTCTTTTTTCATCAGTTTGCGAATTCCCGTATACAGTAAATGAATAAAAAATATACCGCTGAACCCTAAGTATAAAAATTTGTGAAAGACCGGATTATGATACCAATTCTGTATCTTCACGAAAGAACCATGGTAGCCTGACCCTGAATACAGATATGTTATTTTTCCTTTTTCATCTTCGCCGAAAGCTATATACTGTTCTTTATCCATACTTTTAAATAATAATGGTTTTATCTGGTAAAATATCTGCTCTCCCCCCAGATCTCCAAATGGCTCTTCACCCAAAGACTTTACTGTTATAGTTCCGTCATTATTTGAAATAACCTGTATACCCAAAAAAATCCTGAATATCTTGGTAAAATCATCTCTGGGAAATTGTGCATAATCATACACTCCCTCATATTTTTTTGTATCCTCTGTTATACGATTTTTATATGTATAGCTTGTCTCATCAGGATAAAATCTGTCATAAAAAGCATTTATAAATTTACTGCTTACTTCGCTGTAATCACTGTTATTTAAAATTACTATCCCTGTATTCTGCTCCGGCAGTAAGAATATTTTTGCTTTTGCACCCTCGGAATCCCCTGTACGATAAAAATATGTATTACTTTTATATCTCTGTTCCAAAAAACCATAGGTTACACCTGATAATTCAGGATGCGGACGATATTGCACCTTTGTCATTTTTTCCAGTGTTTCTTTTCTGAATACAGAATTTTCATTCTGAAAAACCAGCAGAAACTTTGCCAGATCCGCAGCAGTACTGTGCAGTCCGCCGGCTGAAACCATATGCGAATATGAAACCGGAACAGCCATAAAACTTCCGTCTCTATAACGGTATTCAGTTATTTTTTGTTTCTGATATTTTCGGGAACGGGCTGTTTGAAACTGCTGTCATTCATGCCAAGCGGACTGAAAATTTCTTTTTTTACATATTCGCTGTAAGTTTCCCCTGTTACATCCTCTATAAGTACACCCAAAAGGGCTGATGCATGATTTCCATACGTTATTATCACACCCGGCTCTATGAATCTTTTGGGCATTGTTCTTTCCACAAATCTTCCTAAATCCTGCAATTTTGTGTAGTCCAAAGTTTTCCCGCCTATACTTTTCTGTGTAAAGCCTTCTGTATGTGTGAGTAAATGGCGGACTCTTACAGGCTCTTTATATCCCTTATCACTGATCTTAAATCTTTTCAAATAATCATTTACAGGTGCATCAAGATCAATTTTCCCTTCCTCTGCGAGTTTCATTACAGCGGCGGCTGTGATAAGCTTTGCTATTGATGCTACTCTGAAAACAGAGTCTTCGGCACTGAGATTAGTCTGATTTTCTACATTTCCGTATCCGTATCCTTTTGAAAAAACAATTTCCCCGTTCTGAATTATAACAACTGCAACTCCCGGAATATTATTCTCTCTCATCTCATACTGCATAAATTTATCTGTAAATTCTCTGTATTTATCCTGTTTTTCATCTGCTGTACCAATACTGAAACAAAATATAAATAAGCATAAAATAATTAATACATTTATGTACTTATCAAATATTTTAATTAATTTTCTCCCCATAATCCACACAGACCTCCAATTTTATATCAAAAATAGTTTAGTTATTCTTTTATATTCTAACATAAAACCATATTTAGTTTAATACATTTTGTATTTTACATAAATTTCTGATTACTAAAAAAACTGCTCTGAAAATAAATGTTTTCAAAACAGTTCTTATGATTATTTCCCTATAATATAAGAATCCAGTAATATTTCACTTACATGTTTTATACCTGTAAGCTCTGCCACATCACCTTTATACTCATCCAAAAGAATATAATATTTTTTATTTTCAGGATTATAAAATAAATTTCTTTTTACATTTTCCGTATTATTCAATAATTTTATTTTTTCATTTTCAATCTTTTGAAATTGATATCCTGTATCTTCTCCGCTGTAAAAATAATAACCGTTTTTATCACTGGCAATTTTTAAATATTCATTTTTATTGTAAACCAGCTTAAAAGTATTAGTATCAAATTTTGATTCCATAATACCAAACATTGGAGATATGAAATATATCTTCCCGCCGTTTCTAAATAAACTCCCGCTGTCTAACCACATAAAATCCTGTAACTTAGCGGTTTTCACATCTGAATACGGATCATAATAATAGTTTTCATCATCCAAAATCCAGACTGTATATCTGGCATTCACCGGAATATCTCTTTTTTCTATCTTTGCCTTTGAGTCGTATTCACGAAAAATATAAACCTGTTTTTCATCTCTAAAAACAGTTTTCCCCATGATCTCCGCTTTCCCTTTCAAAGCTTTACTGCTTATTTTCTTTCCGTCATAATATACTCCGTCTTTGCTGTAACCAATGGTAAAAACCATAGGCTCTGTATTCCATAACTTCAAAATCTTGAATCCGTCAATATCTTTTACATTAAGCTTTTTGTTTTTATAATACACATTTTTCACGTCTTTAGCATAATTCTCATCTAATACCTGAAAAGTTTTTTCATCTGCACCTTTTACCTTTTGAAAATCCGGCTCTTTTGAATATTCACCAGAAAAAGTATAAGAATATATTCCATTTTTATCTTTAAAATAATTGTTTTTGATCTGCTCTATACTATTTAGATCAATATTATTGGTATCTACTCTGTCTTCTCCGGAAAAAATTGTCAGATCAGGCATATCATACATCTTACCGTCTTTTAAAACCAAATAGCCTAAATACTTATCCAAAATCACATCTCCGCCGAATCCGCCGAATATTTTCAAATCTTTCAAGACCTCATATGGTTTATCTTTATCATATATACGAACAACATAACTGCCCTCAGGATAACTCGTCCATATATCATCAGTTATTTTATCCATAAGAATATAACCTGTGGAACTCATAACAGCAGCTTTGTATTTTTCACCTTCAGTTTTATTTTCTTTTCCGTTCACATAAAATTTTCCGCCGTTTTCAAGCATATCTCTTTCATTAATAACAGATGTCTTTTCACTTTTCCCAAGATTCAAAACCGTCCCGTCTTTTTCCACATAATATACATTCTCTGCAAACCCGCTCCAAATACATATTACAAATACTAAAAAAATATAAAACCTTTTCATTAATTCTCCTTTATTAAAATACTTTTTCTAATTATTTTGTTTCTTCTTCGCTCCGAACCCCAGTTTTGTCTCTGATACTATAACAGAAAGCAGAATAAGAGCTGCTCCTGCTATTGCTTTTGGTGTCAATACCTCATGCAGTATAAGAAATGATAAAACAGGTGCGAACAATGACTCAGTACATAAAAGTATCGAGGCTCTTGCCGGCGTTGTATACTGCTGACATGTAGTCTGAAGCAGAAAACAAATTCCTGTGGAAAAAATCCCGAGATACAATACTGCCAAAAACTGTGTCTGAGTTACATTCAATGTTATGCTTCCGTTAAATACACATGTAATAAATGAAAATGCAGTCATGGTATACATCTGAACCAGATTCAGTCTTATTGCATCTACTTTTTTTGATAATATTCCGGTAAATGTTATATGACATGCAAAAAACACAGCACAAATCATCGTAAGCACATCACCCTTATTAAGCGAAAAATCTGTACCTGTAAGACTTAGCATACCAATTCCGCCAAGGCACAGTATTGCTGACAAAACAGCAAATATATCAGGTCTTTTCTTATAAAACATCCAGTATAAATACGGCACCAAAACCACATTTACAGCTGTAAGAAAAGCATTTTTAGATGCAGTTGTGTACACCAGACCCACAGTCTGAAATGAAAAACCGAGATATAAAAATACTCCCAGAAGAACTCCTGCCAAAATCTCTCTTTTGCTCACATTACGAATCTCCCTGAAAAAGATCATACTCATAAATATTGATGCAAATGCTGCCCGGAGAAACATCATATAATACGGAGTAATTCCGCCGTCTAAACCTATTTTAGTCGCTATAAATCCTGTACCCCAAATAAACCCTACCAATAACAGCCCTAAATCAGCCGAATACTTTTTCATATTTCTCCATTCTGTAAAATATCATTTTGTTATTTGATACTTACTTCAATAAATCAAACATTGAATTTTATATTTTTTATTTTATCAGATTTTCACCTTCATGAAATTTTCTGTATATATCGCTCTTCAAATATTCATTTTCCACATATCCGTTATTTTCTTCAAGATACTTCAAAACAAAATCCCTTATATACTTTATTTCTTTTATATTTTTTATAATATCTGTAAGAAGAAGATCAGATACCCCGCTTTGCTTCGTACCGAATATCTCTCCCGAGTTTCTTAATTTCAAATCTTCTTCGGCAATTTTGAATCCGTCTATTGTATTTTCCATTATTTCCAGACGTTTTTCAGATATCTCATTAATAGTCTCAGATTCCAGAAAACAGTATGACCTGTATTCTCCTCTCCCTACACGGCCGCGAAGCTGGTGAAGAGAGGAAAGCCCGAATCTCTGCGCATCTCTAATAACCATAATTGTGGCATTAGGCACATTTACCCCTACTTCTATTACAGTGGTAGATACAAGAATATTCAGTTCTCCTTTTCTGAATTTTTCCATTACTTCCTGTTTATCTTTATTTTTCATTCTTCCGTGAATCAGAGCTATCTGCATCCCCTGAAAAATCTCTGAATATTCTTCAAATGTAGATTCCGCAGACTTTACATTGAGTGTCTCGCTCTCTTCTATCAAAGGAGAAACAACATACACCTGTCTTCCTTCTCTGATTTTTTCTTTGATAAAATCATACATTATATTTTTTTCTTCCTGATCCTTGATCCACTTTGTCTTTATCTGCTTTCTTCCGGCAGGTAGCTCGTCAATAACAGAAACATCGAGATCTCCGTATATGGTAAGAGCAAGAGAACGCGGTATTGGCGTAGCACTCATAACTATAAGGTTAGCAAGCTCCCCCTTGTCTCTCAGCAGTTTTCTCTGCACCACGCCGAATCTGTGCTGCTCATCTATTATTATAAGTCCCAGACTGTGGAATATTATATCATTTTCTATAAGTGCATGTGTACCGATAACTATATCCACGAGACCCGCCTCTATTTCTTTCAGAAGCTTTTCCCTCTTCTTTCCTTTGACACTTCCTGTGAGAAGTTCCACACGTACATTAAGATTGTTAAATTCATCCACTATCCCGAGATAATGCTGTGTGGCAAGTATTTCAGTGGGTGCCATTATTGCTCCCTGATAATTATTTTCCACCATATACAAAAGCATAATAAGTGATACTATAGTCTTTCCCGAACCTACATCTCCCTGAATAAGTCTGTTTAGTATCTTTCCTTTTACCAGCTCGTTGTAAATTTCTTTTATTACCTTTTTCTGTGCTTTTGTAAGCTCATAAGGGAGTTCTTTTATAAACTGCTTCACCAGTTCCTTATTATTCTCTATCTTATACAGCCCTTTATTAGCCTTGTCTACTTCAAAACGGCTTTGCAGTATTCCCATTTCCAGCAGAAAAATTTCCTCAAGCATAAACCGCCGCAGGGCTTTTTGCTTCAGCTCCTCACTTTCAGGAAAATGAACATTAATTACAGCTTCTTTCCTTGGAATAAGTTTCTCTTTTTTCATAAGCTCCTCAGGCAGATTTTCCTCAAGCAGATAGCCGAAATTCAGTATAGCTTCGTGTATTATCTTCCGGAGATCTCCCTGTTTTAATGATGAAGTAGATGAATATATAGGAAGTATCTGACTTCCGGGAACCAACGAAACTGCAGCAGCAGTTTTATACTCAGGATTAACTATCTGCATCCTCATTCCCTTTTTCGCCTTTCCGTAAACAATCATCTCATCGCCGATTTTTATATTTTTCTGGACAAATCTGTTATTAAACCATGTAAGTTCTATTACTCCTGTATCATCACCAAGCCAGGCACGGTACATATACCTTCCGCCTTTTATATAATTATTCGCGGCTTTTAGTATTTTTCCCTTTAAAACCACAAATTCATCACCTAAAACTTCGTTTATGTTCTTGCTGTTGCTTCTGTCCTCATAAGCTCTGGGGAAAAAATAAAGGAGATCATATAATGTACGGACATTTAATTTATTCAATTTAGAAACATTGGCTTTCCCCAGTCCTTTTATTTTTAATTCGTCTAAATTTTTAAACAATAAATTATATGTCATTATTCTCACCTTCTTTATTATTTTAAAAACTCCCTAAGAACCTTTTCGTCATTAGAGAGTCTATATTTTATTTGAATTCTTTTTCCAGATAAAACGTCACATAATTAGAGCCGCCATGCACTCCGTTTATCAGACCGAAAATACCGGATCTGTGTGAGATTCCCACGCCTCCGTAAAAATCATCAAGCGGTTCTATTCTTGTGATATCTCTCAGATTCACTGCTATTCCAAATTCCAGATAATTCAGAAAATTAGAATGCTCTTTACCTTCAAAATCAAGATTTTCCTTTTCCAGATAAGGAATCTTATTCGCATAAGACAGACCTTCCAGTACATATACCTTTGTTCTTACATATTTAGACCACGGAAATTTTTTCCATGTAAATTTCACTCCTGCATTATACTGAAAGAAGTCATCCTGATAACCATTCTCCAGATGATATATTAATCCAGCCTGAGCACTGATATCAAGTGATCCGTTCCATATGTTTGTCCATAAATATTTTTCCCCTGATAATCCTACTAATGATGTCTTTGCAGGATCTCTGTTATAATCCCAGTCAATAACCAGATTTTGAAGTGTTGACTTATATCCGTTACCATACATTAATTTAATTCCATATTTTGGCTCATCCGGTTCAAACCCCGAATCCGAAAATGAAACCAAAAAAGCTAAGAAAAATAATCCAATGATTACTTTTTTCATTCTTCCTCCTTATTTTTATCTTTTTCCTATATATTTTAAGCATCTAACTCTGTCATGATTGCATCTGCAATATCAAAATTACTGTATATTTCCTGTACATCTTCATTTTCTTCCAGATCATCATAAAGTTTCATTAGTTTTTTTGCTGTCTCAAGATCGGTAATTTCTATTTCCGTAGCGGGATGCATAGTTACTTCCCCCTCTTCATAGACTAATTTATTAGTATCAAATGCTTCTTTTACTGCATCAAAATCATTGGAATCAGTAATTACCAACCATGATTCCGGCTTTTCCACTACATCTTCAGCTCCGGCATCCAGTGCAGTTTCCATCAGTACATCTTCAGTTATCCCGTCTTTTTTAAATTCAAAAATACCTTTTCTGTCA
The DNA here is from genome assembly GCF_024158605.1 of Sebaldella sp. S0638. NCBI lineage: Bacteria > Fusobacteriati > Fusobacteriota > Fusobacteriia > Fusobacteriales > Leptotrichiaceae > Sebaldella > Sebaldella sp. S0638. The sequence goes on from NZ_JAMZGM010000024.1 coordinate 29,284, forward strand.
AATAAAAAAGACACTGACCCTGTTTCTCCCAAATTCCCGTCATTTCTTGAAAAATTCATTCTTACTGTTGATGCAGATCTGTTTTTATTATCTGTAACCACATCTACTAAAAAAGCCACTCCTCCCGGTCCGTATCCTTCATATCTGATCTCCTGATAGTCTACGCCTTCCAGTTCTCCAGTTCCCTTTTTAATAGCTCTTTCCATATTATCCTTAGGCATATTTGCTGCTTTCGCCTTATCCACTGCCAGTCTCAGTCTCGGGTTAAAACCAATATCCCCGCCGCCGAGCTTAGCTGCTATAGTCAATTCTTTTCCTATTCTAGTAAAAACCTTGGCTCTTTGGGCATCCTGTCTGCCTTTTCTATGCTTTATATTAGCCCATTTACTATGTCCTGCCACAAAAATTACCTCCACATTTTTTGATTATTATACCATATTTATAATACTTTGAAAAGATTCCATATACCTGAAAATTAACTGAAAAGTTTTTTTACAGCTAATTTTCGGTAAAAATATGATAATAATTATTTTTATTAAAATTTTATCTTTTCCCAGTTTTCTTTCCCGAGTTCCTGTTTAGCTGCCTTCTCTATTTCATCTGCCTTTTCTTTATTTCCTTCTTCTATATTTATTTTGTAAAGATATGCGTAGGCATCGCCAAGATAGCTGAGATTATTTGCCTTCTTATACATAGGCACTACTTTTTCCAAATATTTCAATGCTTGTTTAAAGTCCCTCTTATAATAATAATTCACACCAGCACCAAAATAATTTTCTGCTTCCTCAGGATCGGCTTTTATACCTTTAAGGTTATTCTTTAGTGCATTGTCAAATTCTTTATCTTCAAAATAAAAATTTGCCAGCTGGCTGTAAAAATATCCTTTATCTAGACCTTTTGAAATAGATGTACTGAGAAAATCCCTTGCTTTTTCCCTCTCACCCTGATCCAGATATGTAAAATAAAGCTGTCTGGCTGCTTTATCAGCCTTCTCATCTACATCGGCTTTTTTATAAAGATTAATTGCCTTTTCCAGATAACTTTCCGCCTTTGCGTATTCTTTCATATTTGAATACATAACACCTGCACCATAGAAATTTCCCGCCATTTCAGGATCTTTTTCTGTTCCTTTTATATAAATTTCCAAAGCCATATCACTTTTATCCTGAATACTGTACAAATAACCAAGTTCATTATATGCAAAACCTTCATTCTCATTTATTTCCAAGGCCTTTTTCAATATAGATTCAGCCTTTTCATAATCTTTATCTTCTATATAATAATATCCTGTCTTAGCTAAATAATACGCCTTATTGAGCGGCTCTTCCCTTCCCATTTTCTCAAGATAAGCCACTGTTTCTTTTATTCCTGATGTTTGATAAATTTTCAGATCTTCAGGTATATCTTCTTCCTTTTTAGTTGTTTCACATGATAAAACCATACATACCAATAATATAATAAAAAATATTTTTTTCATATCTCTCTCCTTTATTTCAATTTTGTATATTATTTATTTTTTCTTTCTTTCCCATTCCATACTTCCAAGATCATTTTTTGCAGCATTTTCTACTTCTGCGGCTTTTTCCCCGTCATTATTTTCTATGGCGGTTTTATATAAAAAAGCATACGTTTCACCTAAATATTCCTTATTATCTGTTTTACGATAAAGCTTTGCCGCTTCTTCAAAATATTTCACGGCATTATCCAGCTCACCTTTATAATAGTAACTTATTCCGGCGCCGAAATAATTCTCCATACTGTATGAATCTGCCTTTATTCCTTCAAGATTATACTTTAAAGCATCACTGAATCTTCTTTCTTTTATATAAAAAGCTGCCAGATGTGAACAAAAATTAGCTTTATTTACATTATTTCCTATTGATGTTTTCAAAAATTCCTCAAGTTCATCTTTTGTTCCCGAATAATTTTTTATATAATAAATTCCGTCATAAGCACGCGCTATTCCGGAATCATTTCCTTCATCACTGTACAATTTCACTGCCTGACGAAAATACTCTTCCGATTTTTTATACTTCTTTGTTTCATAATACAGAACTCCTGCGAGATAATAATTATCAGGATGTTCAGGTTCGTCCCTCATTCCTATATGTATATATCTGAGGGCAGTTTTGCTCATTCCCTGTGCATAATATAACTCGGAAAGCTTTCTGGAAAAAACAGCTTTGTTAATATCCCGCTCAATTGCCCTTTTCAGAAACTTTTCCATTTTTTCATCATCACCAATAGAATCATATGAATAATAAAGCAGTATAACAGCTCTGTTCAGCTGTTCTTCCTTATTTTCCATTTTATACATATTAACGGCTCTTTCCAGATATTCAGCAGCTTTTTCAAAATTATCCATATCAAAATATGAAACACCTGCACCAAAAAACATATCAGGATATTTTTCTTTCAGCTTTGTTCCGGCAAGATAATATTCCAGTGCCTTTGCACTCTGTCCCTGCAAAGTGTAAAGCGCTCCGAGCTTAAGATATACTTCTTCCATTTCAGGATCTTCCGAAAGTGCTTTTTTCAGCATTTTTTCGGCATTCCTGTAATCTTTTTCCTCATAGTAATAATAACCCATCTTAGCATGGTAAAGAGCTTTTCTGCTGCTTTCCACCTTAGTCATATTTTCCAGATATTTTATTGTCTCGTCAATTCCTTTGGAATAATAAATATCATGGTCATAATCTGATATACGTACCAGCGGGCCGCTTTTATACTGTGATGTTATACCTAAAAAAAATAATACCAATAATAATTTTTTCATATGCTGATCCTCTACTTTTTTACTAATTATATCACAACTTTTTAGGATTTTTGAGTATTTAATTAAATTTTTGTTTTAAAATGTTGTTTTATAAGGATAAAGATTTTTTTATTTTCTTCTGTATTTGGTAAATAGATAATATTTTTAGAGTAGATTTTACTTAATTTTTCTTATATAATATAAAAAATTAAAGAGAGGAGTTTTTATGAAAAAAATTATTTTATTATTAGCATTAACTGTTTCTTTTGTTGTATTTGCGGGAGAAAAATACAGCAGAGAATATCTGGACAATCAGGCAAAACAAATTATGGCAGAGGCAAATGAACTTTATCTGTTGGAACGCGGAGCATGGGTAGGTACTGACATGCTTTCTGAAAAATTTCCAAAACAGGTTAAAAATCTCGGTGGTTATGTCACATATCTCTCTGACAACAATACTATAACATCAGTATTTTACACAAAAGACCCTGTCCCGATGACAATTGCCGTTTTTACTTTTGATATTCATGCAAGATTAAGAGATGCGAAAATTGATTCAAAAGAGAGAAAGCTGACTAAACTTGAAAATGAACTTCGTCTGATCCGTGAGAGTGTATATAAAGAGATGAAAAATACATCTTTTTATCAATTTTATTCAAATACATCACCAAATATAATACCTATTATAAAAAATAATGAGAAAAAAGCTTATATTCTAACAGGTCCTTCGCTTGATAATATTCTTATCATGGGCAACGATTTTCTCCTTACTTTTAATGATGACTATACTTTGAAAAATACTGAAGCTTTTCATAACAGTATGGTAGTTCAGAATACGGCACTTCCGGAGATGAAAGATGCTGTTTCTGCAGTGCATACACATGTTAAAGGGAAAAGCGAATTTATCACCCCTACTGATTTGTGTACTTTGAGACTTTATGCTTCCATGCTTAACCTTGAATCATACTCTGTTATTTCTGCTGACTATATTTCTGTATGGGATTTCAAGAAAAATACTCTTACTATTTCATCTATAGAAGACTGGAAAAAGAAATATAATTTGAAATAACTTTATTAACTATAAAAAGCCGGCAGCAAAGTTTTTAATTATCTTTGCCGCCGGCTCCTTTTATTTACAATTATCTAAAATTTATAGTTTTTTCCCGTAAGGTTTAAATTTTTCAAGAAATTCATCCATCTCCTCTGGTTTCAACGGAATCGGCTCACCTACACATTTTGCCTTATAATATAATTCAGCCACAAACTCTGTTTCTTCAGCTGTATCAAAAGCATACTCCACAGTTCCTCCTATTGCCAGCAAACCATGATTTGCAAGAAGGCATGCATTTCTGTCCTCCATTGCTTTAAGTGCCGCCTGTGCGAGTTCTTCTGTACCAAACAGTTCATAAGGAGCACACTTTACATTTTTTCCTGCATATCCTATAAGATAATGAACAGGTTCTATTTCCCAGTGCAGTGTTGCCAATACTCCGGAATATGTGGAATGTGCATGTACTACCGCCCCTACATCATCTCTGTCTCTATAGAATATTCTATGCATAAAATATTCACTTGAAGGTTTTTTATCCCCGTCTACCTGCTTTCCGTATAAATCAAGCACTGCTACATTTTCAGACTTTGTCTCAAAGTAATCTATTCCGCTGGGACTTATTGCCATCAAACCTTCTTCTTTATTATAGATACTTATATTCCCCCCTGTCCCTTTGGTAAGTCCGTGTGTTATCAGTTTTTTCCCGTATTCCACTATAAGTTCTCTCTCTTTTTGTAAAATCATTTTTATATTTCCCTCCTATAATTTAAAATTTTCTGCTGCTTTTTGATTTATTATCATATCCATTTTTCCATTATTCAAAAATTCGTTCATTTCATTCACAAGAAGTTTTGGCGCCTTTGGTATTGCATCTACAGTATCTCCTGCTATATGTGTAGTCAGGGTAACATTATCCAGCTTTAATATAGGGTGATTCTCAGGAATCGGTTCCTCCCAGAATACATCTAATGCTGCTCCTGCTATTTTCTTTTCACCAAGAACCTTTATCAGTGCTTCCTCATCTAGTATTCCTGCCCTTGCTGTATTTATCAGATAGGCATTTTCTTTCATAAGCGACAATAACCCCATATTAACGAAGTTTTTTGTCTGATCTGTAAGTCTGATATGCAGTGATATAATATCAGAGTTTTTGAACAACTCTTCCAGTGATACCAGCTCCACATCCCCAAGTCCTTCTTTTTCCAGTTTTTCCTTATCCAGAAACGGATAGTGTTTTATTCCCCGGAAGAAGAAATGACGCTGCAAGTATTATAGGAATTAACATTATTCCTGTAATCAGCGTGGCAGGCTCTCCATATCCCGCTGCATCATTTATCGCGAGATACCATTCTCTTGATTTTCCTCCGGCTTTCGCTGTTCCTCTTGATGCTTCAGTCAGAATCTGAAATGCTGAGGCAAATATTCCTGCTACTTTTGGAAAAATAGCCAAAACTGCCGCTGTACTTATTCCCACTGTTGCAATTTCTCCCCATGAAGCCAGCTGTCCCAAATCTTTAAGATTTCCGAGAATTCCAAGAAAAAGTCCGAGAATCAACCCTAAAAACATAGGTTCCCCAAGCAGTCCGAGTCTTTTTTTCAGATTTTCCGGATCAAGCTTTATTTTATTGGCTCCGAGTTTATTTAATATCCAGTCCATAACTATAGCATAAGGTACTGATTCAATATGATGCGGTGCTGTTATTGTACAATTCGGATATCCGTAATATTTTGACCATCTTTTCTGGACAACCTCGGCAAGAAGCAGTGTATAAAGGTTCATTACAAGCATACAGCCAAGTGACAGCCAGAGATTCCCTGTTACAAAGTAGAGCATTGAACCCCAAAGCATGTATGAGTAATTATTCCAAAGATCTCCGGGCATGAATATATTTGTCCATTTAAGGAGAAATAACACAGCCTGAAATAAAAGACCCAGCCCTACAAAGATCATTCCTATTTTGGTAGAATATCCCACTATTGCCGAAGCCTGCCATCCTGTGTCTATAACCGGCAGATTTATTCCTGTGATATCTACCATTTTCTGTACTGTAGGAACTATTACAGGAATATAAGCCCCTATAAGCATATTAAATCCTGTAAGACCAACACCGGCAAGCAGTGCAGAATTAAATGCTTTTTTGACATTTACTTTCATTATCAGTGCTATTATAAATAAAACTGCCGGAACAAATATTGCAGGCCCAAAGGTGTCAAAAATACTTTTCAAAGTCTGAAAAAACATAAAAATCCTCCTTATCCTTTAGAATTCAAAATTGTCAGTACTTCCTCAATAAACTCTTCTTCGCCGAAACCGGTAAGAAATCCCATTGCACTTACTATAGGAACTCCGTAAACATCTTTTATCGGGCATGTATAAGCAATAAAGTCAAAGCTTCCCGATCCAAGAGCTGTTTCTATTCCTCCGGGATTTACCTCTGTGGCATTTACATTAAACCCGTGTTTCCCCAAATGTTCTTTTATTTTTGCAGAAAGCATTGAAGAAGTAACAGTACCTGAACCGCATACTGATAAAACGTTGATTTTAGCCATGATTCTCACTCCTTTTATTTTATTTCGTTTAAAAAACTCAGTAATTCATATACTTCATCTATAGAAGCAGCATTTTTTACATTTAATAATAATTCATGATTTTCAATAACTGTTACCAGCTTCTGGAGAAAATCTATCTGCATATCAGGATTATTAATTGCTATCATTATTATTACAGAAGCCTCTACCTTCTGCGCCGGTTCTCCCATCATGCAGAATTCCACGGGATTTTTCAGTACCGCAACAGCAATCTTAGGTTCATTTACATGTTCTCCCGTAGTATGCGGAATTGCTATGCTTATATTTCTGCATAATATTCCTGTGGGAAACTCCTTTTCCCTGTCTACTATTGCCTGTGGATAGGTCTCTTTTACTATATTTTCCGCAAGCAGTTTCCCGCCCATATATTTTAGTAAACTGTCCCTGCTGTTCTGTTCCACGTTTAATTCTATAAAATTTTTGTCTAGTAGTCTCACTTTTATCTCTCCTTCTAAATTTCAGTATACTTTTTTATAAGGCTGAAAACTGCTTCACTATCCCGGATATTTTCCATTTCCTTCAAAAACTCAGTATTTTCCGAAAGTTTTAATATGTCCTCAAATGATCCTGATAATTCGGCTTTTGAATGACAGGATATAGCAAGTATGTTTCTTACCATATACATTCCCGGAAATTCCACAGGAATTTTTTTTCTTAAAAATGCAATTCCTGTCCTGAATACATTATTTTGCCTCTCTGCATGCAAAAGTATAAATTCATTTTTCAAAACCATATAAACTCCGTTTTTATTTATGTTGCCGATTATATTGTCTATGTATCCCTCATTTATATAACCGTTTTTCAGCAAAATCCCGCCGGCTGTATTAACAGTTTTGATCCAGTCTGCTTCTTCGTCTGAAACCATTATATTTTCCAGTGTCAGAAAGCTGCTGAGTCTTTCTTTGGAGGTATATCCGCCGTTTTCCCTGTCATCCAGAATTTTCCCTCCAAACTTATTTATCAATGAATCCCCAAGATTTTCCATATTTTGAAAATTTTCCGAACTTCTTAGTATTTCCAATATTTCAGTCAGTTTTATTTTTGACACTCTCTTATTTACTCCTGCATCCCGAATACTCTTCCTGTCTGAATCAGATAAAACCACTCCCACTTTTATTATATTTATATTTTTTTTTATGATTTTTTTCTCTATATCTATTGTGGAAATAATCAGGTCTATATTGGAAAAATCATACTCAAACACTTTGTAATACGGTATTAATTCTGCTATCTCTATGTTATATTCAGCCGAAAGCTGCTGTGACAAAAGATTTGACGTAGCGTATCCCGTACTGCACACAAGAAGTATTCTGTATATCTTCACCTGTTTTTCCTTTGCCCTTTCTATAGCCAGCTTAAAGTGGACTGTAAATAATGCAGTTTCTATATTGCTTATTTTGCATCCTATATAATTTTCCAGTTCTGTCAGACTTTTTCTCACTGTTTCCAAAAGCTCTTTTTCTGTGCTGATTATCTCTTCCAAAACAAGACCGGGAAAGAATATATTGTTTTTTATTCTGTATATTGTAGGTTTTATATGGTTTAGAAGTCCCTCATAAAGAAGCTCGTCTTTTGTTATTTCTATTTCTGTATTTTTATCTACTTCATTTATTATCTTTCTTACAAGCAGTTCTGTTTCCACCCAGTTTTCATAAAATGAATAGTCAAAATTATATGTATGGCTTCCCAGAAGGTAATCCACTATTTTCAATACTTCATTTTTATGAATTGATATTTTGTACTTATTTTCCAGCTGATTTATCGAATTACTGACTACTTCATATTCTTTAGTCAAAAGAAGATACTCGTTTAAAATCTGTTTTTCCTGTGTATGGTTTCCTGTCTGAAGTCTTTTTACAAGTATCATGATGTATAAGACCAACACTTCATGTGCTTCGTTTGATACTATTTTGTCAAGACAGCTGCTCAAATTTTCCACATATTTATATAAATTCTCGGTATCTATATTCTTTTTGTAATCTATCAATATTTTTTTTATTTCAAATTTCAGAAAATCAGGAATTGTTTCTGTATTATTTCTGCTATAGTCTATATTGTAGTCTACATAGTATTTCAGCTGTTTTTGACGGATTTTTTCCTCATCGCCGGTCAGTAAAAAACCTTTCTTTTTATCAAAATGCAAAACCAGTTCTTTGGCTTTTATCTCCTCCCTCAGGATTTTCAGATCCTTTTTTATTGTGAGCTCACTGACTCCCAGCTCAAAAGCAAATTTTTCCGTTGTAAGTTTCTCAAATGTATTGAATAATATTCGCGCTGTTATAAATTCCGTCCGTTCCCTTTCAGAAAATTTATAATCTGTTATCTCCATATTCTTCAAAAAACTTTCAAGTTTAAAACCTTTTTGAAACCTTAGATATTTATTATCTTCTATAGTGGGCAGCTTATATTTTTTCAGATAATGATTCAGGTTTTTTATGTCGTATCTTATTGTTTTCGGGACAGTGTACAGCTTTTCACTTAAAAATTTTACGTCGGTGTCCTTATGCACATTTAATATATCCAGTATTTTTATATGTCTTTCATTCAGAATATTACTCCCCTCCTTTTTTCCAGTACTATATGTTTACCATGGAAATTTTTATTTACAAGTAAAGTAAAGTCCTGAAAAACGGTAAATATTTATCCTATTCAAAAAATCTCCCCTGTTTTTCAGCAAAAAGTAACAATCCGCGGGAACTGCTCAGTATGATTTTTATTAAGAATTGAAAAGTATTGGATTTCATTGTATAATATTAAAAATTAAAATCAACACTGGAGGAAATTAGTGGCAGAAAAGAAAAAAAGAATGTCTGTGTATTCTGTTTTAATACTTTCATTCTTTTTCATAATTATTATAGGAACTATATTACTCAGTCTCCCTGTAGCAAGTTTTCCCGGGAAAAGACCTTCTGTGATAGACTCATTATTCATCGCTACTTCGGCTGTAACTGTAACTGGTCTTGTAATCACTGATATAAATTACACATTCACTCTATTTGGAAAAACAGTCTTAATTATACTTGTCCAGCTTGGCGGATTAGGGGTAATGACTTTTTCATCTGTAATAGTATTGTTCCTGACCCATAAAATAGACTATACTGCAAAAAAAATCATACAAAAGGATCTTAATTACAATACACTTTTTAATATACAGTCTTATATAAAAAACCTTATAAAAATAGTATTTCTAATAGAATTTATCGGCGCATTCTGTTTATTTTTTGTTTTCATAAAAAAATTCAGCTTTTTAAAAGCTGTTTACTACGCAGTATTTCATTCAATATCTGCATTTTGTAATACGGGATTTTCGCTGTTCCCCGGCAGTCTCAGCGAATACAGAACTAATATTCCCATAAATCTCATTATTCCAATGTTAATAACTCTGGGAAGTCTGGGTTTTACCACACTAAACAGTATTTATACACTGCTTTTTCCAAAATTTAAAAGTGATAAAAAGAGAATCCGTCTTACTCTTACTGCCAGATTATCTGTTATAGTATCACTTATTCTTATTATTTTGGGAACCGTTTTAACACTTTTAATTGAAATGTCAAATCCTGATACACTGAAAAATTTTGTTTTTCACGATAAGCTTCTGCTCTCATTTTTTCAGAGTGTCAGTATTAGAACAGCCGGTTTTCAGACCCTTGATTTGATACATATGAGAAAGCCTACTCTTATATTTTATATGATACTTATGTTTATAGGCGCTTCTCCGGGTTCTACGGGCGGCGGAATAAAAACAACAACAATTGCCGTAATTACACTTGGTGTTTATACTACACTTTCACACAGAAAAAACATCGAATTTCATAAGAGGGAGATAAGCTGGGGAGTATTTAACAGAGCAATTGCAATAGTTTTTATATCTATAATTTATATTTTTGTTATTGTTTTTACTTTGAGTTATATAGAAAAAAATCAAAAATTTATCCTTCTGCTTTTTGAGGTGATTTCTGCTTTTGGAACAGCTGGTTTGTCATTGGACATAACTCCGGTACTTACGCCTATTTCAAAAATATTAATTTCTCTTACTATGTTTCTTGGAAGAGTGGGACCGCTTACTGTTGCAATGGCACTTACCATGAAGCGCAGAAAAAAAGGAACATACAGCTACCCTGTTGATAAAATTCAGATTGGATGCTGATTTATTAAAAAAAGGAGCTGAATTAAAACGGCAGTTATCAGAGATTAGCTTACCGGTATTGCGTAAATAAAATCCGAAGAAATACTGTTTTAATTCAGCTCCTCTATATTTATATTTTTTTATGGTTCTTTATTTTAATTTTTCACAAAAACAAATACACTCTGTAAAGACTGGTCATTCCACTCTTCTTTTTTAAATGAAGAATATACACTTTCCAAAGTAAATCCTTCTTTTTCAGCAAGAAATATAAGCTCATCCTTTGTAAGCGAATAAAGCTCCTGATGGGATTCTATATCTCCGTCAGGCATTTTAAGTATTGTATGAAAGTCTATTATTCTGCTGTTTCCGTGTCTGTGATAATTTCTTATAAATTCTATATCTTCATTTTTTATTGTGGGAAGAAAATTTATATTTTCATTAAGTATCCGGTTGTAATTAATAATCTGCACTACTAGTTTTCCGTTGTTCTGCATAACTGAATTCAGTTCTCTAAGTGCTTTTTTTATTTTATTGGTAGAAGTCAGATGTACAAGTGAATTTCCTATGCAAAATACAGCATCAAATCTCTCCCTTTTGAATACACTGCTTAATTCCAGCATATTCCCGAATATGAATTTTATATTTTTCCTTTTATCAAATTTTTTCTCTGCTTCTTCGAGCATTCCTTTATCCAGATCCACTCCTGTAATATCTCTATCATGAGTAAGCAGTGCATCTGAATATTTCCCGTCTCCGCATGCCAGATCCAGTATTTTCTTTTTCCCGTTGAATTCTTCCTCAAGAAATTTCACCGCAACCGGATTCAAAGGAAAAATTTTGCCATAATAAATGCTTATATCCTTGTAGAAGAGCATTTATCCACCTCCTGATTTATTTTATGTATAGAACATTCTTTGCAATAAAAAACTGTTTTCTCCCATTCTATTACTGAAAAGTTCAAAAGATTATAATCTCAGCAATAGCATTTTCATATATTAATCAATCTTTTTTACATACTGTTTTCTGTAATAGTCTGCTAAAAACTATTCAGATTTTTCTATATTCTCACATATCAAAATGAAATCATTAAAGTAACACTGTCAGTATCTAACATTCTGTCCGTTATCTCTGACTTTTTCAAAATTTATATATTATTTTAATTGCAAAGTACATAAAGCTTGCCGTACTTTTCTCTTAAATAATTTATATAATAGTTAGGATTAAACTTTTCCTTCGTAGTGTCCATTATCAGCTCTTCAGGATTTTTATATTTACCATACTGATGAATATTTTCTCTCAGATAGGCATTTATTTTCTCAAAACTTCCGCTTTTCAATTCTTTGTCCACATTGAATTCACTGCACATAGCGTGATAAAACTGGCTTGCGTAAGCACTTCCAAGAGCATAAGATGAAAAATACCCGAATGATCCTCCGGACCAGTGGACATCCTGTAATATACCCTCTTTAAAAGTCTCAGGTCTCACTCCCAGATACTCCTCATATTTATCAGCCCATTTTTTAGGCAGTTCATTCACATCTACCTCTGTTTCAAATATCTCTTTTTCCAGCTCGTAACGTATAAGCACATGGATAGGATAAGTAAGCTCGTCTGCTTCTATTCTTATCAAAGAAGATTTTGAATCATTTACTATTCTGTAAAAACTTTCAAGTGTGATATCTCCCAGTTCCTCAGGAAATTTTTCCTTTAATTTAGGATACAAAGGAATCCAGAAATTCAGATTTCTTCCAAACATATTTTCATACATTCTTGACTGTGATTCATGCACTCCCATTGAAGTCCCCTCACCCAGAATGGTTTTGGAAATTTCATCTTTTATATTCTGTTCGTATATAGCATGTCCGCCTTCGTGTATTGTAGAAAACACAGCGCTTAAAGGGTCACTTTCATAATAGTGTGTAGTTATTCTTACATCTTTATTATCAAAATTCAGTGTAAAAGGATGTTCGCTTTCTTTGATTACACCCTTTGAAAAGTCAAATCCAATATACTCTGCAAGAAATTTTGCAAATTCTTTTTGCTTATCTATACTAAAAGTACCTTTTAATTTATTTTCGCCTTTATTTATTGTATTTATCTTTTTTATCAGAGGTATTAGCTCCTGCTTTATTTTCTTGAAAAACTCATCGGTTTTTTCCACTGTCATTCCTTCTTCGTAGTCGTCAAGAAGTGTATTATACGGATGATCCTTATATCCTCTGTATTTTATAAACTTTTTATTAAAGTTAATTATTTTCTCAAGATATGGTTTGAATATCTCGAAGTCATCGGCATTTTTAGCTTCTTCCCATTTAGCTGTGGCTTCTACTGTAAGCTGTGAATATTCTACATAGTCCTCTTTTGGTATTTTTTCCAGCTTTTCAAAATCTTTTCTGAGAGTTGTTATTACTTTTTTATCAAGATCTGATAAAGGCTCTGTATCTATATTATAAAGCATATTTTTAAATTCATCGTTTATTATCAGGCTGTAACTTTCTGCACTCAAAAATCCCATTGTTGCGGCTATTTTCTCCAGTGCCTTTTTGGGTGCTTCTGTTTCCAGATCCCAGTGCAGCAATGCTATTGCATGGTCAAACGCCTTTTTTTTCTCTAATATTTCGAAAATCTTATCTTTCATGCCAACCTCCATATATTTAGTCTTTTAATTCTTTATACCCCGTTATTCATATAGTATAGCAGTATTATTTTAATAAGTACAGCATTTATATTTTCACTGTAAAACGTATTTAAAAATCTGGTTTTTTTGAAAAAAAATGACCTTTATCCAACGGGATACAAGTCATTCTTCTTTTCATTTAATTACTTTCCTTATTTTTAACATACTTTTGCAAATATTCTTCTATCAGCACACTTGACCCCGAACCGCCGGACAGCACTGTTCTCATTGTGTTTTCCACACCCTCTTCCAAAGGATACACCCGTTCTCTCGGCACATGGTATATAAATCCAGAAGTAGGATTAGGTGCTGTGGGACAGAAAATAGTTACATAATCTTCATGATCGTCATCACTTACTATACCTGTCATTAAAATATCATTATTATACAGTTTGAATAAAACTACTTTTGAGAAAGGTCTTGTTTTACGTTCAGTAGAAAGTATCTGACCCAATGCTCCTTTTACCATATTATAGCCGGGAATTTTTGCAAGAAGTTTTACTTCTATATTATTATGAATCCAGTTCCCCACTTTGGTTTTTACAATAAGTCCCACGCAGAAGCAAATCAGTATTACTATTACCACTGCTATTATTACCGGAAGTATTCTGACATCTATTATAAACATAGATACCAGCTTCGTTACAGGACTTATATACTTTATTATAAAGTTCACCACAATGCTGAATATCCATAATAACAGAGCTATTGGAAGAATTACCAAAAGCCCTCCTATTATTGATGTAATAAAAAAATTCTTTAACCTTTTCACTTTTTGATTTCTCCTCTATTTAATTAATTTTCTGTATGCTACTAAAAGGGGATTCCATACGCTTGAATTAGTAGGAGAATAAGCAAAGTCTATTTCTATAAATCTTTCCACAGGTATTTCAAAATTTATTACTATTGCTATCTGATCCAAAAACTGCGCCACTGCCTCATATCCGGTTACTGTTCCTCCCAGAAGTACTTTTCTGTCTTTATCATATATCATTTCTACTTTATTCGGTTTAGAATCTTCAAAATCCGAATTCTTTGTCATGGCTCTCATTTCCAGCCTGTCTGCATTATATCCGTATCTTTTCGCTTCATCAAGTGTAAGTCCTGTCTGTGCGATTTTTATTTCATAAAAAGACGATGCGTAGCTTCTAAGTGCTCCTCTCCATGACACGTCTTCCCCTGACAGATATTTCGCCAGAATCATACCTTCTTTATTTGCTACATCTCCGAAAGGAGCGTACAGATATTCATTTGTAAGTATATTTCTGGTATATATGGCATCTCCAAGAGCATATACATCTTTAACATTTGTTTCAAATTTGTCATTTACTATTACTTTTCCGTTCTTTGTTTCAATACAACTGTTTTCTATGAAATCTATATTTGGTGTTATCCCTATACTGAACAGGACTATATCAAAGCTCACTTCTTCGCCGCTTTCCAATACAAGTGCCGTAGCTTTTCCACCTTCGGATTTTACCTCTGTAACTCCTGAATTCAGTTTCAGTTCCACGCCTCTTGCTGCCATTTCTTTAATTATAGGCTCTTTCATCCCACTGCTTACTGTAGGAAGGATATCTCCCATTTTTTCAAGTATTGTTACCTCAAGTCCTCTTGTTTTAAATGCTTCGGCCATTTCCATTCCGATAAAGCCTCCGCCTACGACTATTGCTTTTTTTATATCATTTCTTGTATCAAGAAATTCTTTGATTTTCTCTGCATGCACAGCATGTGAAAGTGTAAATACATTTTCCAGTCCTTCTTTGTATCCTTTTATGTTAGGCACAAAAGATTTTCCGCCAAAAGCCAGAATTAACTTGTCATATTGAAAGGCTCCGCTTATTTCGGCTCCTTCAATTGTAAGTTCCTTATTTTCAAAGTCGACTTTCTTTACTTCATGATTTACCAGAACATTCAAACCTCTTGCTCTGAATTCATCAGGTGTTCCCAGAACAACACTTCCAAATCCCAGTTCACCTGCAATATAATATGGTGTAGGACACCCTGCCCAAGCCACATATGGTGTTTTTTCAAAAATAAATATTTCGTCACCGGGATTCATTTTTTTATACTGTGTAGAGAACATCATACCTGCTGCTCCTCCACCAATTACTGCTATTTTTGCCATGTATATCGCTCCTTTTATTTATGATTGAATTTCTTACATTTGTTACAAAAATCTATATCCTATAAAATTATATTACATATTTGACAGTAAATGCTTCAGTCTTGTTGCTACCATTTTGATACCGATCTTATTATTACCTCCACGGGGAATAATAACATCAGCGTATCTTTTACTGGGTTCTACAAATTCCAGATGCATTGGTTTTACGGTTTTTCTATATTGATCCTTTATGTTGTCAAAGCTTCTTCCGCGTTCTTTCATATCACGTTCGATCCTCCTCAGAAGTCTCTCGTCATCATCAGTATCTACAAAAACTTTCACATCAAAAAGGCTTCTTAATTCTTCAAGCGTAAATAATAATATACCTTCTACCACTATTAATTTCGAAGGTCTTACTACTTCCACCTCACTTCTTCTATTATAAATTTTAAAATCATAAATAGGTTTTTCTATTTCATGCCCTGCGCTTAATTCTTTTATATGCTGAATTAACAGCGGAAAATCAATCAAATCAGGATGGTCATAGTTCAGTTCCACCCTTTCAGAGAATGAAAGATGATCGTTTTTTACATAATAAGAGTCCTGTTCCAGTAATACAGGTTTTATTTCATAATTTTTCAGGTACTCAAGAATGTAATGTGCCACACTGGTCTTCCCTGAACCGGTTCCTCCCGCTATTCCTACTACTATTGATTTAGATTTCATAATACCTCCATTATATTTAGTATATAATATATGAGGTATGTTTTCAATGTTTTATTTACTATTTTTACAGTAAGATTTCCGGCACTTCCGGAGCCTGACTTCTAAGATTATTATACACCCTCCTGCTTTGTTTTTCCTTTATATAACAAAAAATCCGGCAATAAAACAAAAACCGGATTTTATAATTTTTTATGATACTTATTAGGTGCTTCATGCCTGCTTTATACTTTTACCACCGGAACCCATATTTCAGTGATATAATTTTCATCAGTTATATCACCGGACGGATATAATTCAAAGTCCGGTTTATTGTCATGCTTATACTCAGCTCCTGTAAGTACCTCTTCATAGATTTGTTTTGTCATAGACTGGACAGATTCGGGCAGTTTTCCCTTTGCTTCAAAAATCATCCATTCTGCTTCTGGAATCATATACTCCTGAAAATTCCCTTCTGCTCTGGAATTACTGCTTACACAAATCATATAGTCGTATCCTGTCCCTGTTCCATGAGGTATACATAACCCCAGAATCCCTTTCAGTTCCCCGTCCATTTTAGTGCAGATTTCTTCACACTCCCGGGAATTGTTAAATTCATTCCAGAATTTCGGTATATTTTCCATACCTTCTTCTACATTTTTATATGTACGTTTTACTCCAATTACCCTGAATTGCTCTTTTTTCATAATTTTATTTTTCATTTCTTTTCCTCCTTTAATTATCATGGAGAAATGTAACTTTGGATAAGTTTTTAATTCATTGCTTCTCACTCTGCCGTCCTTTGGAGAAATTCCGTGAAAATTTTTGAAAGCTTTAGAGAAAGCGTCTGCCGACTCATAGTTATATTTGAATGCTATATCTATTATTCTCATGTCTGTTTCCCTTATATCCACAGCTGCTTTTGAGAGTCTGCGGTTTCTTATATATTCGCCGAAAGTTACTCCCGAAATTACAGAGAAAACCCTTTGTATATTATATTCGGAACATACGCATATCTGAGCGATCTTTTTTATTTCCACTTCATTTTCAAGATTATTTTCTATATATTCCAAAGCTTTGTTTAAAGTGCTTATCCAGTTCATTTCTTTCTCCTTTGTAATAATTATAGTATATTCAGAAATATAATGTATGTCTTATTATGCCCGGTTTTGAAGGAATCGAAATCAATATTTCCGATACAAAGTTTCTGCATATTACAGCATCATTCCGCCGGATGCTTCAATACGCTGTGCATTTACCCAGCCCATATCATCTGTACAAAGGCTGGCAACAACCCCGCCGATATCTGTAGCTTCTCCTATTCTTCCAAGTGCAGTCTGTGCTCCTATCTGGTCTTTTATTTCCGGATGCTTAACATATCTGTCACCGCTGAACTCTGTATTAATTGCTCCCGGAGCTACCGTATTTACTCTTATTCCTCTTGCCCCCAGTTCTTTTGCCATATATTTAGTCAGTATCTCTACAGCACCTTTCATTGCTGCATATGCCCCTGACCCCGGAACTGTAAAACGTGTCAGCCCTGAGGAAATATTTACTATTCCTCCGTCGTCTGCAAGAACAGAAAGCAGTTTCTGTGTCAAAAAGAATACTCCTTTAAAATGTACATTCATTAAGCTGTCAAACTGTTCCTCCGTGAGTTCTGCAACAGGTGAATATATTCCAAAACCTGCATTATTTATTAAAAAATCAAAATGTTTTTTCCCCCATTTTTTCTCCAACACTTCCAAAAATTGTAATTTAAAATTTTCAAAAGAAGATATATTCCCGGCATCAAGCTGTAATGCAGCTGCCTTCCCACCGATTTTTTCTATCTCTGCCACTGTTTCATCCGCTTTTTCCTTTTGTGAGTTATAAGTAATTACTACATCTATTCCTTTTTTCGCAAGGGATATGGCAGAATCTCTCCCGAGTCCTCTGCTTCCGCCTGTGACCAGTGCTATTTTTCTTTGTTTATCCATAAAATTTCACTTCCTTTTCAGATTATGTAATAAATCACTTGAAAATATTCTAAATGTGATTTATATTAATACTAACACTTAGAGATATATCTAAGTCAAGTATTTTTTTATAAATTTTAAAGGAGGTTTTTCATTTGACTTATTCTATTAATGAAGTAGCAGAAAAATTCGGAATTTCAGCGCATACCATCCGGTTTTACGAGAAGGAAGGTGTTCTTCCGTTTGTTTCCAGAAGCAAGTCCGGGCATAGAGTATTCACTGAGGGTGACCTGACTTTGTTCAAACTTATCTGCTGTCTGAAAGATACAGGTATGCAGATCAAAAACATAAAAAAATATATTGATATGTGTATGTCAGGTACTTCTACAATAAGCAGCAGAAAAACTATGCTTTCCAAACATCGGGAAACGATAATCAGACAGATGGAAATCCTGAAAGAAAATCTGGATTTAATTGATTCAAAAATTGAAATCTATGAATCGCCTGATGCTGTGGAGATTGTCAGTGAAATGCTTGCTCATGCGGCTGAGGAGAAAAATAAGAATAAACTGATATAGAATTATTACTTTCAATACTAAAAAATCGACTTTAAAAGTAAATCTGGGAGTGTGCAAGAAAGTCTGTAAATTAAATCTGATATAATAAAAGATTTGTTTTTCATATATTGATTTATCTATT
>NZ_JAMZGM010000025.1 GCF_024158605.1 Sebaldella sp. S0638
GCTGTCTATTTTGTGATACTCATTTTTTTATTTAAAAATTCTTCTTTTTTTCCTTGACATTTTATAACTGGTCTAAAATACATACTTTATTATTTCTTTATTCAGTATTTTTTCTACATCTTCAAAAAGCTTCTTATCTTTCATTCCGCTTCCGAGTTTTAGATTTGATTTATCTGCTTTTATTATTATTATTTCCTGTCCGTTTTTTATTTCGGCACTTGTTACCGGAAATCCTGTTTTCTTGTCAAAAGTCATTATAAGATCAGGAAATGTTGCTATTCTCTTACTGTCTGTCTCTGCCGTCATATACTCATTCCAGAAAGTAAGTTCATATTCATTTACCCACAGACTTCCTACATCGAATCCTCCGGCAGTATTCAGCTGAAATCTTCTTATGCTTCCTTCTGTAAGCACAACACCGTCTAATACTTCTACTACATTTTTTACAGCTTTTTCCGGTGATTCTTCTAACCCGTCATAAAAAGTTTTCCCCAGCTCTATTGCATGATGTATACCGCCTATAGCCGCATTCTTTTTCAAATACTTGGCACTCACAGGATTTCTGGCTACTGCTACTAATCCTCCGGCGCCTATTGCTGCTTGTCTTACCAGCTTTGCCGCATTATCTATACTTCCTTTTATCATTACTTCTGTATACATTCCGTTTTCTTTATTTCCACCTGCTGCTGTCTGATATGTCACATAATTCTCTATATCATGAAGACCGATACTTCCCATTACTCCGGTAGGGTGTGCTCTACCATTACATGGAGCATCTATAAGAGGTATACCGAGTTTTGCAGATTGAAGCCATCCGTTAATTGAAGCTATTCCGCCGTTTTCATTGGTGATAATTCCTGCTATCTCTTTTCCCGAAATTTCCTTTAAAAGCTCTATTGTCCTCACATAATCATCACCTGTTATATATTTGTCTTTAGCGGCTGGTGCGCCTACAGCTGATACTGTTACCACTATATCATCATCCTGCAGCACCTCAAGGGGCATTAATTCCGGACTGCCGTATTTCAGAGCCTCTCTCCCGAGAAGAATTCCTTCTTCTCTTGAGCCGCCGCCTCCGCCGCCGAGTATTGTTCCTCCTACCAACGCATACTTTAATATTTCTTCATTTAAAATCATTGTTAATCCCTGCTTTCTGAGTTTTCTATTTACTCATTATTCCAATGGCAACAAGAAGTGCATAAACGAATCCTCCAAGTCCGTCACCGGCTATTAATCCTGCATCTATAAATTCTATAACTTTATTTCCAAATATAAGTCTGATTATTACTGCTATTATTACTCCTATTCCGTAAATAGGATTATTTATCAGAAGACCAGTGGCAAAAAGCACACCCACCATTCTTTTAGGCCCGCCTATGATCTGCAGTACAGCTCCCGGTATTGCCCAAAGCAGTAATGACTTCAGTACCTGAGGATCTGATGCTTTACTTATAGCCTCTGCAAATGTTTTACTTACAGGAGCCAAAAGCGGTGTTTCATGTCCTAAAACAAACATTTTCAAAGTGGCAAGAACTACTATTATTCCTATAATACCACCTATCATCTCAATTATTACCTGCTGTTTTCTTCCGTATTTCTCATGCTCTACATTTACTCCTCTTCCTCTGATTATCCATCCTGTTTTCAGATCGTATCCCATATCTGCAAAACAAGGTCCTGTAGAACTTATATATCCTGTTAGCAAAGCCAGTGAAATCAACGGAAATTTTAAAAATATCCCTATTGTCATAAATATTGTAGTGATGGCAAAAGCCGGAAACCATCCGGAATGCATTGCAGCCATTCCTACTATTAAAATAGCTACTGTACATGATACAGCTGCCCATAAAACCCATAAAACAAGCATAAATACGCTCATTTCTGTTACTATTCCCGAAATAAATGCTATTACTACTGCTCCAGCTAAATATAATAAAAATCCTGTCATTATTGTCTTCTTAGCCTCAGCCTTTGTAACTGTATTTTTTGTATGTACAGCCGTATCTTTCGTTTTATGTTTTGTATCTTTCAGTATTATAACCAATGACTGAATAAGGGCCATAAGTCCTGCGCCTATCATAATTCCACTTGGTATGGAAGTTTTCCCTAATTCAAGCCCGTTGAACAGTACAGGTGAATATCCCCGTATTAACAAGCCTACTCCAAGTCCTATCATTGAGAAGATATTTGCTATGAATACTATTCCTATTCCGGCAGCGGGTATATTAAAAGGTACTTTTCCAAAAGGAACTTTGAAAAGTCCGCATAATGCCCCTATTACTATACCTATCAGTAATTTTATCCCTTTAGTACCTCCTTCGTCTCCTGCTTCCAGTGCCTGCGCTGTAGCTACACCCGGAGGCCATGCTTCATCTGCAGGAAATATTTCAGAATCAAATATTTTCCCTACCACAAAAATGGAGATTGTTACTCCAATTACTGATCCTATTGCCATAGGCAGTATAAATTCATTTTTCCCAAGAACAATGAATATTCCTACAGCCAGCAACCCACAGTTTGCCGCTGAAAATCCTGCACCTGATACTATTGTCTGCAGCATATTCTGACGTTCAAGTGATTTGAACTTCTTAAATGATGATACTGGTATTCTGGCTATTACCATTGCTATAATTGCACCTATCAGTGATGTATTCGGAGTTACCCCTACTTTTCCTATTATCTGCATACAGATGATTGCTGATAATACAGCCAATACTATCCCCAATATAAGAGTTACCGGTTCAAAAGCACTAATTTTATCGAACTTTCCCCCTGGAGATACGTTACCTAATTTTTTCTCACTCATAATTCCTCCTAAATTCGCATTACATTTACTATTTATATACTAACATTATTTTTCACCTACCGTCTAATATATTCTATTTATGTTGTATTATTTTCATTTATAAATAAAATTACAGGTACTCTTCTTCATTAATTAATTGTGTATTTTTAAAAGAAAATTTGTGTGATATCAGCTTTGATCTGAATATAGAATTGGATTTGTTTTTTTGTATATGAAAAGTAAAAAGGCTGTCTATATAATATTATTAGACAACCTATGTGTTTTTTATTTACTTAGCAACTTTATCAGCTAATTTTTTTCCAACTTTGAATTTTACTACTTTTTTAGCAGCTATTTTAATTTCTTTTCCTGTTTGAGGGTTTCTTCCTTTTCTAGCAGCTCTTTTTTGAACTCCGAAAGTTCCCCATCCCACGAATTGAACTGTTTCTCCTTTAGTTAGAGATTTTTCTACAGTTCCTAAAAATTCATTAACTAATTCTTCTGATCTCTTTTTTGTTTCTCCTGTTGCCTTTGCATATGCCTCAATAAATTCTTTTTTTGACATATAACTACCTCCTAAATTTTAGTCAAATCTATTATACACCTTTTACCTCTCAATTTACAACACTTTTTTACTATTTTTTGCTAATTTATTTTAGAATTACTGTAAAAGGAACATTCCCGAACGATAGACCTCTTTATTTCAGGCACTTCCAGAGATCCAAATAAAAAGCCGGTCACATTAAATATTTCAATTTTTTTTTGTTCTTTCTTCAATTAATTCCTTGATTTTATCCTTTACCTCTTCTGCACTTAAAGAAGTTGAATCTAAAATTACGGCATCTTGTGCAATTTTTAACGGACTTTCCTCTCTATGCATATCATCATAATCTCTTGTTGTTATTTCTCTGAGTATTTCCTCATATTCCACATTTTCACCTTTATTTCTCAGTTCTTCACATCTTCTTTCGGCACGTATTTCTGCATCTGCATTCAGATATACTTTCAGATCAGCATCAGGAAATACTACAGTTCCTATATCACGGCCATCCAGAATCACATCTTTTGATTTTGAAAATGCCCTTTGAAGCTCCACCATCTTTTCTCTTACTTCTTTAACCACAGAGATCTTTGAGGCATTACTGGAAATCTCCCTTGTTCTTATTTTATCTGTTACATCCTCGTTATCCAGATAAAATCTGTTATCTTTCATATCTATATTCAAATCTTCCAGCACTTTTAATTCTTTCTCACGATCAGAAAAATCTATTTTTTCTTTCATTAATTTATATGCAAATAGTCTGTACATTGCACCTGTATCCAGGTATGTAATTCCTATTTCGTCGGCTATCATTTTGGAGACAGTACTTTTTCCGCTGCCAGCCGGTCCGTCTACTGCTATTATCATATCAAAACCTCTTTATTTATATTCAAAAACATAAGAAATCCATTCATTTTCTTCTTTTTCATCTATTTTTCTAAAATTATGCTTTTCAGTTTTTTCCAGTATTTCATGTTTTCTGGTTTTCAGTATACCTGAAAATATTACCAAAGCTCCCTGTTCCAAGACCTTTTCTATATCATCCAAAAGTTCCATAAGAGTATCAGCCAGAATATTAGAAACTACAATATCATATTTTTTATTAATATCATCTACCAGATTTCCTATAACGACGCTGTAATTACTAACCTCGTTATCATCCAGATTTTCTTTGGCTACAGCTTCCACTGCCGGATCTATATCTATTCCGTCTACTTTTTCCGCACCAAATTTTGACCCTACTATCATCAGTATTCCGGAACCGCATCCTATATCCAGAAGATTTTTCTTCCCCGGAACATATTTCTCCAGCATCTTTATACAAAGTGATGTTGTTTCGTGAGTACCGGTACCAAAAGCCATTCTCGGATCTATTTTGATAACAACCTCGTCTTCGTCAGATGTATATTCTTCCCATGAAGGCTTAATCACGATTTTATCTGTTATCTTAGTTGTATGAAAATATTTTTTCCATTCGTCTTTCCATTCATTTTCATCACACTCATTAGTATAAAGAGTAAAAATCATCTCTTCTGTATCAGATAATTCTTCCAGCTTCTCTGAAAACATTTTCAGCTTTAACCGTGCGAATTTATTATTAGGAAAATATCCTATTATTTTCCATGTGTCATTAGCTATGCTCTCCTTGTGAAAATCCAGAACATTTTCAGTAAAAAAATCAATGAACTCAAATTCATTTACTCCGAGTTCAGAAAAAATACCTATGATCTTCTCTTTAGTTTCTTTCAAACGATCAGAATAATAATCTACTTTTACTCTAAGCCATTTCATTTATCTAATTCCTTTTCTATCTGAAGTCCGAATTTTTCATCTGTTAAGTCTAATGCCACAGGTGTAATAGAAACATAATTATCTTTCAGCACATAATAGTCACTGTGATAATTAGACGAATATTCCACTGCATTACCCGTTATCCAGAAATATTCATGTCCATTCGGGTCAAATCTTTTATCAAAATTTTCTTTATAATTTCTGTCTCCCTGAATAGTAAATTTATACCCTTTCAGCTCTTCACTCTTTACATTCGGTACATTTATATTCAAAAGTTTATATCTCGGAAACTGAAAATCTTTTATTTTTTCTATAAAATCTGCTGCAAAAACTGCCGCAGTAAGATAGTTTTTCCCATGATCGAACGGTTCAGATAAAGAAAGGGCTATTGATCTTATTCCCAAAAGTGCAGCTTCTGATGCAGCACCGAATGTACCGGAATAAAACAAGTCTACTCCCAGATTGGCACCTCTGTTTATACCGCTTATCATAAAATCAAACTCTATATCTCTGAATATTTCCCATCTTGCGAGCTTTACACAGTCAGCAGGCTTTCCGTTTACCATATATCCGAAAAAAGTTCCGTTTATTTTATATTTTCTGTATCTCAAAGGTTTATTAATTGTAAGACCATGTCCTGTCCCGCTGGCATCCTCATCAGGAGCCACTACATATACATCGTGTCCTCTCTCAATTAATGTCATAGCCAGTGTTTCTATCCCCTTAGCAAAAATTCCGTCATCATTTGATAGTAAAATTTTCATTTTAAGCTCCTCTTATATTGAAATATGGAGATTTACCCTTTCGATTTTCTCTGTTCTTCCATATTCATTTATATCTACTATTATACCGTTTATTTTTATATTTTCTTTACATACACTCCATCTTGCAGGAAGACCGTCCTTGAATTTCTGTATGCTCTCTTTTTTATTCATGCCGAGTATACCGTCATGTCCACCGGTCATACCTATATCAGTGATATATCCTGTTCCTCTGTGAAGTATTCTTTCATCTGCTGTCTGTGTATGAGTGTGTGTTCCATATACAAGAGACACATGTCCGTCAAGATTCCATCCCATTGCTTGTTTTTCTGACGTTGCCTCTCCGTGAAAGTCCACTATTATATTATTTGTTACTGCTTTTATTTCAGGCAGCAGCTCGTCTATTGCGAGAAAAGGACACGCTATAGGAGGCATGAAAACTTTTCCCTGTATATTAATAACTGCCAGCTTTTTCCCGTTTTTTTCCACTATAGTATAACCTTTACCCGGTGTTCCCGGTGCGAAATTCAGCGGTCTTATCATATTCTCTGTTTCATCTAAATAAGGATAAATTTCTCTTCTGTCCCATGTATGATTTCCCAGTGTTATTACATCTACTCCCAGATTAAATACTTTATTTGCTATCTTCGGAGTTATCCCGAAACCTCCTGCTACATTCTCCCCGTTAACTACAATAAAGTCAAACATATCCCTTTTATTTTCTAAATATCTTGCCAATGCTTCTCTGCCGGGTTCCCCCACCAGGTCTCCTATTATTAACAATTTCATGTAAATATTTTCCTTTCTAAATAACAGAATAAATTTTATAAAATTAAGGACGGTTTTTTCAAACCGTCTGTATTATTTAGCATATTCAACTGCTCTTGTTTCTCTTACCACTGTAACCTTTATCTGACCCGGATACTGCATTTTTTCTTCTATCTCTTTAGCTACTTCCCTTGCTATTAATGTCGATTTATCATCGTCTATTCTTTCAGGGTTCACTATAAGTCTTATTTCTCTTCCTGCCTGAATTGCATATGAACTTTCTATTCCTTCATAGTTATTCGCTATTTCTTCAAGCTGTTCCAGTCTTTTCAGATAATTTGACAATGTTTCCCTTCTTGCTCCCGGTCTTGAAGCTGAAATCGAATCCGCCGCCTGAACAAGGACTGCTTCCACACTCAGCTGCTCTACTTCATTATGGTGTGCTTCCACTGCATTTATAACAGTTTCGTTTTCCTTAGAAAATTTTCTCAGGAATTCTCCCCCGTTTAATGCATGTGATCCTTCCTGCTCATGCGAGAACGCCTTTCCTATATCATGCAGAAGTCCTGCTCTTTTAGCTACTTCCACATTCGCTCCCAGTTCCGCTGCAAGCGTAGCTGCTATATGCGCTACTTCTATTGAATGCTGTAATATATTCTGCCCAAATGATGTTCTGTATTTTAATTTCCCCAGCACTTTCAGAACCTGATTCGGAAGAGTAGGAATTCCTACTTCCAGAATAGCATGTTCTGCTGCATCCATTATTTTTTCGTCTACTTCTTCTTTTGCTTTTTCTACTACTTCTTCTATTTTTGTCGGATGTATTCTTCCGTCTGAAATTAATTTTTCCAGAGTTATTCTTGCTACTTCTCTTCTTACACCGTCAAATGAAGATAATACTACTGCTTCAGGTGTATCATCTATAATCAGATCTACTCCTGTTACTGCTTCTATTGCTCTTATATTTCTTCCTTCACGCCCGATGATTCTTCCCTTCATCTCTTCACTAGGCAGCTGAATTACAGAAATCGTAGAATCTACTACATAGTCCGCAGCAGCTTTTGATATTGCTGTAGACATGATTCTCTTTGAGATTCTTTCTTTATCTCTTTCCACGTTATATTCAAAATCTCTTATCATCACTGCTTTATCATGCTCAAGTTCACCCTGAAGTCTGTTTAATATAACTTCTGCTGCCTCTTCCTTAGTCAGTTCAGATATTTTTGTAAGTTCTGTTTCTTCTTTCTGTATCAGGTCATTAAGGGTATGTTCCTTTGTAACCAGAACTTCTTTTTGTTCTTCCAGTTTCAGTTCTCTTTCTTCCAGTCTTCCGGATCTTACCTCAAGATTTTCTTCTCTTTTCAGTAATCTTTCCTCTTTTACTGATACTTCGGCTTTCATAGCTTTTACTTCTTCGTCAGCCTCTTTTTTTACTCCCAGTAGTTCTTCTTTTACTTTTATCATTTCCTCTTTTTTATAAGATTCCACTTCTCTTTCAACTTCTTTTTTAGTATCATCTAACTCTCTTTTAGCATTGAATATCTCCCCTTTTAAGTTATTCAGCTCTCCATATGTATTTTTATACTCTTTTTCTACTACAGATCTACTAATTAGATACCCTATAAAGAAAGTCAAAAGAAGAAATATTATTACTACTCCAATCCAGACAAATGTCATTCTTCGTTTCTCCTCTCTACTTCCTTTCCGCTACATCCTGTATTTTCCATTCATCGCCGACAAATTTCCATGTTATATTAAAATACATGCTTTCAGATGCATAATTTAGGATCATAACATTTTTAGCTCTTCCGTTTTTTCCGAAATCAGGTTCCGAAATTATTATATTCACTTTTGAAAGACCATATTGTTTTAGATATTTAAGGACTATACTATTCTTAAATGTAGGTAAGAAATACTTTTCTAATTCTTCATATTGATTATTAACCGCAGTTTCCTTAAGTTCAGCAATAGTTTCCCCCAGTAATGTCTTGTTTTCAGTTGTATAATTTATTGCTGCACTTGAACAATTTATATAAATAAGCAATAAAGGTACAAGAAAAAATTTTTTCAATTCTCTTCCTCCGTACTACATGTTATTCATCATGTTATTTTAACATAATAAATCCTTAAAAGCAAGTTACAAATGCTTTGCTTTCCATACTTTAAGAATTTATTCGGTCTATATATAATTATGCTGAAATGTAATTAAACTTACTTTTTTCAGTATAAAATTTTTTACAGACTTTTTTCAAAATGCTGATAATCTTTGAGAGATTTCCATTCTCCTCCCCATGTCCAGCCTCTTTTCTTAAATGCGTTATAGCAGACATCACCCTTCACTATCATACCTTTTCTTATATTTTTTCTGTCAAGATAATCCTTAGAATTTTTTGGTTCTATTATGTTATTTTTAATATAAGGATTTTGCACGGGATTAATATCTATTGCAAAACCGTACGCATGCTTTGAGAAAGATTTTTTCCCAGTCTTCGGTCTCACCGAAAATGCGTATGTGTTATTATCCTCCATGGAAAGTTCGTCAGAATTCCCGTATTCATCAATTAGTCTGATTTTTTCTATGGGAAACTGTGCTTCATATAATTCCTGAAAGATCGCTTCTATATCCCCGGCAAGTTTTTTATTTATGATTATGTTACCGGCTTTTTCCTCATTTTCAAAATTAATATATTTCACCTTAACTAAAACCAGTTCTGACATTTTTACAGGCCCTGTTTCCCTGTAAGAATTACTGCTCATCACTGTTTTTATATCATCCGGAATTTCAAAAATACCTGTCTCTAATGTATTTGCAGATAAAATAAAGTTAAACGCTAATACTGCGAGTAAAATTTTCTTTTTCATTATCAGATTTCCTTCCAAAGTTGTCAAAACAACAGATATTTTATATCGTGTCCACTATTTTTTCATATTTTAAGATTTTTTCGGCTTTTCAGCATATCTCCAAAAGATAATTATTTAAGAATTTTCATTCTAAAACTCTTCCGGAAAAAATTACAAAAAATCAGAACAGCCGTTTTTTTTCAGCAGACATTCTGTATTTCTCACCTACAGTCTGACACTGATATAAAATTTCCAGCAAAATTTCTATTTTTTGCATATTATTTATACATGATTTTCTTCATACAAATCTGACATTTTCGCATTTTCATCGAATATATCAATTTTGCATACCCTCTTACCAATAATACAGCTTATTTTTTCAAAATAATCCGGCAGTACTTATACTACGGATATTTTATAATAACATATTAAATTTTAAAATAAAAGATAATTTTTTTCTGTTATATATATGTGCCAAAAAAAGGATGTTTTTCATATCAATAAAAAACTGTATTTTCAGCTGTTTTCCTGTAAATAATTAAAATAATTTTAGTATAAAAAAACTGTGTCCGCTTTTTCCGACACAGTTTTTTATTATATTATTTTTGCATTTGACAGCATTAATCTTATTCTGTTTATCTGATTTACCTCACTTGCCCCCGGATCATAATCGATAGGCATTATATTCGAGGTAGGATTCAGATCTCTTATTTTCTTTATCATACCTTTTCCGCTGACATGATTCGGAAGACATCCGAAAG
The DNA here is from genome assembly GCF_024158605.1 of Sebaldella sp. S0638. Classification (NCBI taxonomy): domain Bacteria; kingdom Fusobacteriati; phylum Fusobacteriota; class Fusobacteriia; order Fusobacteriales; family Leptotrichiaceae; genus Sebaldella; species Sebaldella sp. S0638. The sequence continues at coordinate 10,249 of NZ_JAMZGM010000025.1, forward strand.
GCTGGACACATACTATATTATTTACCCCGTCTTCTATCAGATGGAGCATTTCCGCAGTAAGAAGCCATCCTTCACCCATATTGTTAAGTGAAGACACATAGCCTTCTCTTAATTCTTCCATTTCTTCTATTCTTTTCGGTGCTTTAAATCTTGTATTTTTCAGTTCTGTCATAATAGTTTTTCTGTATCTCTGTAAATATTTAAGCAGGAAACCTGACACTACATTTCTTTTAAAATTTTTCTTATAGTTTCTGTATTCCAGTTTTCCTACCTGTAATGTATACAGGAAGAAATCATATAATTCAGGGACTGAGACTTCTGCCCCTTCTTTTTCAAGAAAGTCCACAAGATAGTTATTAGCAAGCGGCTGGAATTTCACCAGAATTTCTCCCACTATACCTACTTTAGGTTTCAGTTCGTCAGTTATCTCTATATTTTGAAAATCCTTAATTATCTGTTTTACATTTTTATCAAATAATTTTTTACTTTCCGAATTTTCCAGTGAAAATTTTAATTTATCTATCCATTTTTGATAAACCCTGTCTGTTTCACCTTTATTTTTTTCATAAGGTCTTGTTTTATAAACGAGTCTCATTAACAGGTCGCCGTACAATACCCCATGCAGAAAATCTTTTAATATTTTTGGATTCAGCTTAAATCCGGGATTCTTTTCCAATCCCGATATATTGAAAGATATTACGGGAATATGCTCAAGTCCGTTGTCTTTCAGGGCTTTTCTCAGGAAGGAAATATAATTCGTTGCCCTGCATCCGCCCCCTGTCTGTGATATTATAAGTGCCACTTTATCAAGATCATATTTCCCTGATTTCAAAGCATCTATAAACTGTCCTACTACTATGATCGAAGGGTAGCATGCATCATTATGTATATATTTCAGCCCTTCTTCCACTACATTTTTACCTTCATTATCCATTACCTCAGTATTGTAACCCGCTATATTCAGTGCTGTTTCCAAAAACTGAAAGTGAAAAGGAGCCATCTGCGGTATTAATATTTTATGTGTTTTCTTCATTTCTTTAGTAAATACCGGTCTTGTATACTCCTCATTATCAGTAACCGCACAAGAGGAACATTTATCTTCCAGATGTTCTTTCTCATACATGGAAGCCAGAAGTGATCTTATTCTTATCTTTACAGCTCCCAGATTTGTTATCTCATCTATTTTCAAAAGAGTATAAACTTTGTTATTTTCCTCAAGAATTCTTTTTACCTCATCTGTGGTAATGGCATCCAGACCGCATCCAAAGGAATTCAGCTGAATAAGTTCCACATTATCTTCTTTTGCCGCAAAACTTGCTGCCTTATAAAGTCTTGAGTGATATGTCCACTGATCCACCACATGAAGGGGTTTTTTTATTTCGCCGAGATGTGCTATCGAATCTTCCGTTAACACCACCAAATTAAACGAATTTAGTAATTCCGGTATTCCATGATGTGTCTCAGCATCAAGATGATACACTCTTCCTGCAAGTATAACTGATTTCAGATTATTTTCTTTAGCATACTTTAATGCATCCTCACCTGATCTCCGTATATCTTCCTTATATTTATGAAGTTCATCATAGCCTTTGTCTATTGCTTCTTTTAATTCTGATTTTTTTATATTATATTTTTCGCCAAAAATCTTATAAAGTATCTCCACAGTCATTTTTTTGTCGTATATCGGCAGATAAGGACTGATATAATCCAGTTGTTTTAGTTCATCTATATTGGCACCTATCACTTCAGGATAAGAGTTTACAATAGGGCAGTTATAATGATTTGTTGCAGTTTCATCTTCTTTTATATTATATGGAACACACGGATAAAATATAGTTTTTATTCCCTTTGATATAAGATTTTTTATATGTCCGTTAGTGAGTTTCGCAGGATAGCATATAGTATCCGATGCTATACTGTCCATCCCTTTGGTGATTAATTCTTTTGTTGACTTATCCGATAGCACCACTCTAAAGCCCAAATTTGTAAATACAGTAAACCATAGAGGGTAATTTTCATACATATTCAAAGCTCTGGGAATACCTATCTCTCCTCTTGTACTTTTATCTTCCCCAAGCGGTTCGTAATAATCAAAAGTTCTTTTGTATTTATAATCAAACAGATTCGGCAGTTCATGATTTATGTCACCTTTCCCCAGAGGTCTTTCACATCTGTTTCCGGAAATATATTTTCTGCTGCCGAATTTATTTATTGTCATCAGACAGTTATTCGTACAAAGCCCGCATCTTGCCGTGCTGGAATCATGTACAAACGTTTCCAGTTCTTCGGAACTGATAATTGTCGAATAGTCGTTATCATACTTTGCTCTTTCATGTGCGATAAGTGCCGAACCAAAAGCACCCATTAATCCTGAAATAACCGGCCTTATTACTTCTCTTCCAAGAAGCATTTCAAAAGCTCTTAACACTGAATCATTATAGAAAGTTCCGCCTTGTACCACTATATTTTTCCCCAGCTCTTCGGCATTTTTCACCCTTATTACCTTATAAAGAGCATTTTTTACCACGGAAATTGAAAGTCCTGCTGACAGATCTTCTATAGAGACTCCCTCTTTCTGAACCTGTTTTATTTTCGAGTTCATAAATACAGTACAACGTGTCCCTAAATCCACAGGTGCTGATGCTTTCAGCCCTCTCTGCGAAAAATCTTCTATTTCCATGTTAAGTGATTTCGCAAAAGTCTCAATAAACGAACCGCATCCTGACGAACATGCTTCATTGAGCATTATCGACTCTATTACACCGTTATTTATCTTAAAACTTTTCATATCCTGACCGCCGATATCTATTACAAAATCCACATCTGGATTAAAATACTTTGCTGCTTTATAGTGGGCTATTGTCTCCACTTCACCCATATCTAAATTAAATGCATTTTTTATCAATGCTTCCCCGTAACCGGTCACCACAGCTTTTCTTATTTTTATCCTGTTTTTTATAAGCTGATAAAGTTCCGCAAGCTGTTCCTGTACTATCCTTACCGGATTACCTTTGTTACTTCCGTAAAAAGACCATAAAATGCTGTTTTCTTTGTCCAGAAGTATCATTTTCGTGGTAGTGGATCCCGCATCAATCCCTAGATATGCGTCACCTTTATATTCGCTGATATCTCTTTCACTTGCTTTTGCTCTGCTGTGTCTCTCTTTGAAATTATTATAAGCCTCTTCATTTTCAAAAAGAGGATCGGTTTTTTCTATTTCTACATCTGATTTTTTATTTATAATATCAGAATATTTTTTTATAAATTCATTATAATTAACAATACTATTCTCCTCTTCATACAGTGCAAGAGCTGTCCCTATTGCCACATAGTATTGTGAATTCTCAGGAAGAACCACCTGATGATCTTCTAGTTCCAGTGTTTCCCTGAATCTCTCTCTTAATTCCGAAAGAAAGTATAAAGGTCCTCCCAAAAAGGCAACGTTTCCCTGTATTTTCTTTCCCTGTGCAAGACCTGTTATTGTCTGATGCACTACAGCCTGAAATACAGAAGCTGCAATATCTTCTTTTTTTGCTCCTTCATTCAAAAGAGGCTGTACATCTGTCTTAGCAAATACCCCGCATCTTGATGCAATAGAGTACAATCGTTTATGATTTTTAGACAGTTCATTCAGTCCTTGGGCATCAGTCTCCAAAAGTGTCGCCATCTGATCTATAAATGCACCGGTACCTCCTGCACAGCTTCCATTCATTTTCTGATCCAGTATTTCTTCAAAAAAAGTAATCTTGGCATCCTCACCGCCAAGTTCTATTGCCACATCTGTATGTGGTATATAATGTTTTACCGCCTTACTCCCGGCAAGGACTTCCTGTATAAAAGGAACTCCCAGATCTTCAGCCAGTTTCATACCGCCGGATCCTGTTATGGCAACTTTTACATCGCTGTTTCCCAGTATCCCTTCCATATCTTTCAAAATCGTATACAATGTTTCTTTTATCTGTGAAAAGTGCCTTTCATAACGTTTATAAATTATATTTTGCTCTTCATCCAGCAGCACTGCTTTGACTGTTGTTGATCCTGTGTCTACTCCTAAATATGAAATCATCATTCTCATCTGCCTTAATTTTTTTTATTGTTGTAATATTTATTTATATGTATTTTATCACAAATATTTTTTTATACAAGTATTTTGTTTAACCTTAATCTATAATACTCTTAGCTATATAATATCATTTCTTTGACATAGTGTCAATACGACTTTTTTTATTCTTTTATTAATCAAATGCAAATTTTATCTTCCAAACGTTTAGTAAAAATAAAGATTTCCTTTTTTTCTTTAATGAAACATTGCAAAAAACTATTTACACAAAAGAAGATTTTTTATAAATAATATTTCTCGTAATTATTTTATTTTTTATATTTTTCTGATATGTTCATAAAAAAAGAGAAACTCTCTCTTACAGATTTTTCTCTTTTCCTGTTAAAATTCATAAATTTATTATCTTAATTTTCAAAATACTTTTATTCTGCGATATCTTCCGTTTTGGCGCCATTATTGCAGATTTTTTTCATTTCTATACTCCATTTATCTGCCAGACCGTCCAGTTCCTTTCTCATGGCAGAAAAGAATTCTTCATTTTTATAATTCAGAGAAATTAATGTCGGGCCAGCTCCGCTTATATATTCTCCCAATGCTCCGTGTTTTCTTGAAAAAGAAAATATATCTTCCGAATTATTTATTAAAGAAAATCTGTATGGCTGATGTACCTTATCATCAAGAAGAAATCTCAGATTATCATATCTTTTATTATGAAAACTGTCCACAAGAAGTCCCAGCTTTGATGCATTGCTTATCAGATCGGAAACTTTATATTCTTTAGGCAGAACTGCTCTTGCCTTCTCGGTAGAAAGCCTGAAATCAGGAATCATAACATAAAAGTAGACATTCTCATCAAATGGTATCCTTGAGTAATAAAAATTTTCACTGTCATGTGATGCGAGTATCATACCGCCGAAAATAGCAGGGAGTACATTATCAGGATGTCCTTCTATTTCTGTTGCCAGTTTTGCCATTTCCTCTTCAGATAATATCCCGCCGAGAAATTTATCCGCTATGAGAATACCGGCAATTATTGCACTGGAACTGCTTCCCAGACCTCTGGATACCGGAATTTCATTCTTAATTATTTCTACTTTATAATTAGGAACTTTTTTATTATATTTTTCCTCTATTAATTTTATTGTGGAATAAATGTAGTTCTCTTCAAGGGAAATAGAAAACTCCTCGCCATTTTCCAGATATTCTATAGTTTCATTTTCCGATACCATAAGTTCCAGATAATAATCCAGAGCCACTCCGAGACAGTCATATCCTATTCCTATATTTGCACTTGTTGCCGGAACTGTTACTTTAAATTTTTTCATTTTTCCTCCTGTTTTATGCTGTCAGCAAATCAGTACTGTGCAGAATTTTTTGCACATATAAATTATGCCGGCTACAGATTCAGATATTTTACCTTTCTTATCTGTTCAAATTCCTCCAGCTTTTTAATTGACTTCTCTTCTACCACATCGTCTACTGTAAGAAGCATAATAGCACTGTCTTCTTTTCTTCCCACATGCATTGTAGCTATATTTACGCTTTCTTCTCCGAGTATTCTTCCCACATTTCCTATAACACCCGGTACGTCATTATTTTCTACAAGAAGCATATTTTCAGATATCACTACATCTATAGGATATCCGTTTATTTCTACTATTCTCTCTTCCTGATTACCTCCGATTATCCCAACAATGCTGAATTTTTCTCCTTTTTCATCCACTACTTCTATTTTTATTACATCCGGATAATTATAATACTTCTCTTCTTTCTTTATAGAATGAAATTTTATGTCTCTTTTATCTGCAAGAACCAGAGAGTTTATATAATTAACCTCTTCTTTCAGCACAGGATATAAAAGCCCTTTCATAAAAGAAGAATCTATTATTGCTGTTTCCTGACTGCTTATATTACCGTAATATATAAGGTTTACGAATTTGATCGCGCCTTTCTTTACCTGATAATATATTTTCCCTAGCTTTTCCACAAACTGTATATATGGTTTTATTACGGCAAACTCTTCTCTTCCCATTGTAGGCAGATTTACTGCTGTTTCTACTATCTCGCCGTTTAATCCGTTTATTAGCTGTTTCACAACCTGTTTCCCTACATTTTCCTGAGCTTCATGTGTTGTTGCTCCTATATGCGGCGTTGTTATTACATTATCAAATGCGTATAAAGGACTCTCGCTTCTAGGTTCCTTTTCATGTACATCAAAACCGTAACTGGCTATTTTTCCGCTTTCCAGACCTTTGGCCACGGCAGCTTCGTCAAAAACTCCTCCTCTGGCTGCATTTACCAGTCTCACTCCGTCCTTCATCTTCTTTATCTGGTCATAACTTATTATCTTTAACGTTTCTGCTGTTTTAGGCGTATGAATAGTCACAAAATCAGATACTTCCAGAAGTTCGTCAAGAGTTTCTGCTTTTTTACATTCATATCTTCTGAATCTTTCATCTGATATATAAGGATCATATGCTATCAGATCCATCCCAAAAGCTTTCATTCTCGTAGCAACAAGCGACCCTATTCTTCCCAGTCCGATTATTCCCAGTGTTTTATGAAAAACTTCATTTCCTACGAATATTTCTCTTTCCCATTTTCCTGATTTCAAATATCTGTCTGCTGGAAGAATGTTTCTTGCAGTAGCAAGAAGCAGTGCTATAGCTAGTTCACATGCTGAAACAGTGTTGCTGTCAGGAGTATTCGCCACTATTACTCCGTGATTCGTGGCTTCTTTTACGTCTATATTATCTATCCCGTTTCCTGCACGCCCCACTATTTTCAGATTCTTTCCTTTGTCCAGTAATTCCTTATCCACTTTTATAACACTTCTGACTATTAATGCATCATAATTTTCTATAATATCCAAAATTTCTTCTCTTGATATTCCTATTTTGATATCCGTTTCTATATTTTTCTGTGCTTTCAAAATCTTGACTGCATTGTCATCAATAAATTCTCCTACTAAAACCTTGTACATAATACACCTCTTCCTTTATTTTCAATAGCTTTCTATCTGAATTTTTTCCAGTTCAGATTAAATATATCTGTTAAGTCTCCAAATAAATTTATTATATATTGTGTAAAACTATTTTCCATTCTCCATAAATTATTTATATATTACCAGACTTTTTCTATTATTTCAATTCCCAAAATGATATAATTTTTATATGTCATTATTATTTTCTTATATAAAATATACCTGACGTCTATCTTTAAGGCTGTATCTGTGAACTATACACATATTTACAAATAACATCTTTTTTTCTTTATGTACAGTTCACAAGAAATAAAATAATTTCATAAACTTTATATTTTTAAAGGATTTTTTTCGATATTAATTGTAAAATATAAAAAATTATTTTTTTACACAAAAAAGATTGAATATGACACTCTGTAAAATTATAAATAAGTTTAAAAAATCGCTATTTTTGAAAAAACAGAAAAAAAATTTTACATCATTCAGTCCTTTAAACTCAATGTTTAAAGCAGATAAGTATAATCTAAGGTTTGACAACTTAATATATATATGGTAAACTTTAGTATCAATTTTTTAGGAGGAAAACAATGAAAAAATTATCATTAATTATATGCATACTTACGTTAACAGTTGCATTGTATGCTAAAAGGAGTGATAATAATGGTGTCAATAACTTCATAAACAGAGATGAATCATTTGCTTCAAGCTTAGATATAAAAGTAAAGGATCCTAATACTGCTAAGGCTTCTTACAGTAATACAGATTCAACAAAATCAGGTGCTGTCAGAGACAGAATTATAGATTTTGCAAAAACTAAATTAGGTTCCACATATGTATGGGGCGCTACAGGACCAAATGTGTTCGATTGTTCAGGATTTGTAAAATTCGTATTCCAGAATGCTGCTGACATTAGTTTACCAAGAGTATCAAGTGATCAGGCCACATATAAGCCTAGAATATCTTCTATGAACATGAGAAAAGGAGATTTAGTTTTCTTTGAAACTACAGGAAGAGGTCAGATTTCACACGTAGGTATCTACATGGGAGACAGTCAGTTTATTCACGCATCTTCTGGTGGAAAAAGAGTTATGGTTTCAAGTCTTGATGGTGGATACTATAACAAAGCATTTAGATGGGCTATAAACCCGTTTTAAGATAAATGATGTTAGAGTATACATCATTTTACTATAGTAAAACCGCTGTAAAATTACAGCGGTTTTTATATTTCAAAGCTGTACTTAGAAAAGTACGGCTTTTTATATTTATTAATTAAGATTTATCTTCACACCCACAGAGAATATATTATTCGATATTTTCTCTCTTTCTATCTGCATGTCATAATTTGCATACCACGACCATCCTGAATCTGTATTGGTATTTATTCCTATTCCTGTCCATACAGAGGTACCAGAAAGCCCTATTCCCCTCACAGTGAACTTTTCTTCAGGCATACCTGTATATACTAAGATCTTCGTTATTCAGGCTTTTTTTCACTGTAACATGACCTGATACTATACTCTTACCTGCTGCCCATCTAAAATTCCCCTCAGTTCTTATTCCGGCTATTGCAGAAGTTTGATTATATGTTTTACTTTCTGCTTTCAAGCCCATTAGATTGCTGCCTTCTGAAAAACTTCCCCTTTTCAGACTGTCATACTGCATTCCCAGAAATGGTATTACAGCTGAATTTTTTGCGGTATCAAATCTGTAACCTGCTTCACCGTATGCTGACAATCCATAGTCATCATGCGATACATCTGTTTTTTTGCTGCTTTTCCCTGTTAATATTTCTCTTTCCACATCTGATGATATGTAAGCTGCACCGGCTCTCCCCATTATATACAGATTTTCCCCGTTAAAATTATGTTTCCCGTATACAGAAATTCCTATATTCTGACTGTCTGATTTTCCTGCATATCTGTCAAAATCAGCCTTGGCTTCTGAAAAAGCAACCGCTAATCCTAACACAGTATTATCTGTCACATATTTATCAATTCCGGCCTGTGCACCGTATAAATATGTATCAGCTTTTGCATATCCCGATTCATACAAACGTCCCGCCGCACCTATTCCGCTGAACCATATTCCTGTTCTGCTGTTTTTATTGCCAAGCATGCTCATTCTGTTTGCCAGTTCTCTGTTTACTGCCTGTGACTGCTGAAATGTCAGTGCCTGTGAAGACGCATATATCTGTCCTGAGATACTATCTAAAGCGGCGGCTAATTCACCCGCATTCATTCTCTGTATTTCTGCTGCCTGCATTTTGAATTCCCCGTTTTCATATGACTTATCCAAAACTTGGAATATCTGCTCAAGATTTTCAGAAGAATTTAGCCGTGTTTTGTCTGAACCATATTCTGCTATTGCATAGCTAACTGTATCTTTTCTCTTTATACTCAGCTCTACATAACTAGTTTCATATTTAAGTTCGGGATTTAACAATTCGGAAGCTTCTACTTTTCCGAATTTGTCGGCTATCCCTTTTTCTGCTGTTATCATCACTTCTTTTCTTCCGGTTTCGTTAATATAACCGTAGTTATCCCCGCTGCTCTCAGGTAGAAGTATTCTCAATTTCGATCCGCCCAGAAGTGCTTCTCCTGTTATGCTTAATTTTGCTCCTATTTCATTTTCAAAAACCGACTCAGAACCACCTATATAATCTCCGCTTATTTCCCCGCCGTTCCCTGTGTTCCTAAAATTCCCGCTTTTATTAATAACACTGTTTAATATTTTTCCCCCGTTAGTTGAAAATGTTCCCCCGCTGTTTATATTTATCTGTGATGCCACTTCTCCGGTTACTCTTAATTCTCCGCCGTTTATTATACTTTCCCCTGTATAAGTATTTTTCCCCGACAAAACTAATATTCCGCTTCCTACTTTTATTATTCCCGCATTTCCGCCTATATCATTTTCAAAAATTGACGTAACTTCCTCAAAATCCACATGTACATGTTGGCCTAAAGCAAGACTTGTATCAAATAATGACGGTCCTTTTATTGCTTTTGCCGCGTTAACAAGTCCCCATCCGTATACTTCATCCACTCCTGATGCTCCCATATCAGAAGCTGTTGACAATATAGTCTGTCTCAAAAGATCACCGTTCATCCAGGGATATTTTTGGTTCACCAGTACCGCTACACCTGTAATAACCGGAGCTGAGAATGAAGTGCCAGCTCCCGTTACACTTCTCGCGTTAAATATGTAATCACCTACGGCGGATACACACCAGTTTTTTGCCACACCGCATCTGTTGGCATAATCACTGATAACTCCTGTTTTGGAATCTATCGCTGTTACTGCTATCCATCCTTTTTCCATCTGCGGATATAAATATGGAATTCCAGCTTCAAGCTGAGGCTGCTTACTACCCTGATTTCCCGTGGACCATATAAAAAGACTGTCACTTTTTGATTTTTTTTCATAAAAATTATTTAGAGAATTTAAAAGAGAAAAGTTTGATTTGCCTGCATTTGTTATTGAAAGTGATTCTGTCCCGAAAGACTGGTTATAAATTCTGACCCCTTCATTATAAAGTTGGGTATACATATTCAGATTTGTTTTTATGCAGCGGTCTTGACCGTCAGAACATATTGCTCCCGCAGGTGCTCCTATGATTTTCACACCCGGTGCCACCCCCATTGTTCTGCCGCCTATTATTTCCGCTACCAGAGTTCCGTGTATATTTTTACTTTCTACATCTTTCATATCTGCGCTTAATCTGGATTTCCCGTCTTTATCACGGAATTCCCAATTATTTATGTCAAATGTCGAATCCACGACTCCGACTGTAACATTGCTTCCGTCATAACCCTGCTGCTGTATTTCTCTTACTGTATGAGGATCATTCTTATTATAAGGTATTGAAGGATTAACAGGTGATGGCTGGCTTGTTTCTCCTGAGCTTTCGCTTCCGGAACTTCCACAGCCTGCTAAGAGTATTAAAATTACAGGTAATAATAGAATTTTTTTCATAATTACCTCCTGTTTCCATTAAAAAATTATTTCATACAGAAATGAAAATGAACAAGAATTTTTAGAAATGTCTGAATATTTTTACAACTAAAAAAGAAATTTTCATCATAACAAATAGGGAGATTTTTTACAGATCGGCTGATAATTCTGATTTTTAAAAATTTTCGAAATGAAGTGAAAAGAATTCGGATAATACCAAGTTTTTATACCCTGTTCTTCAAATTAATTTTACTATTTATTTTTAGAAACGTCAACTTTTTTTATAAATAAATTTTTTCAGCTTTTTAACATATATTGTCAATATTTTTCCTTTTTTCATTGATACCTGTTTTATTTGTATATTATAAAAGCCAGGACTACCAACCCTGACTTCAAATAAAAAATTATTATTATCTTTTCTAGCATCTATATATTACAATCTTTTTCTTATAATTTTATTATTTTTATCTTTTTTTAGCGTTTGGGGATTTTCCCTTTTCTATTTTGGAGAGAATATACTTTTTTGCACTTTATTATTGAAAAAAATATATAATTTTTTTTATTTTTTTTTACTCTAAAACCCTTTATTTTCAAAGTATATATACCAAAATTAAATTTTCATTCAACAAAAAAAAGTTTATATTACTTGACTTTAAGTTTAGTATTTGTTAAACTTTTTTTGTATATTTTTTTTTTAAGGATGTGATGTTTAAATTGAAAAAATTATTTTTGATGAGCTTTATGCTGCTTACTATATTTTCATGCGGCGGAAAAGATGCTAATAAAGAGTCTAAAACTCTAAGTATCTACACTTGGACATATTTTATCCCGCAGGAGGTAATTGACGGCTTTGAAAAGGAAACCGGTATAAAGGTTCAGCTGGATTATTATGATACTAACGAACAGATGTATGCCAAGCTGAAATCAGGTGCTAGAGGATATGATATAGTTTCTCCTTCTACTGATATTCTGTCTATTATGAGAGAAGAAGGTATGCTTGAAAAACTTGACAAAGAAAAGCTGAAAGATGTTTATTCGAATTTGAAAATGGATGAAATCGTTAAATTTTCAGAATCTTATGACCCTCAGTTTCAATACTCGCTTCCATATACATTCTCAGCTACTGGAATTGCAGTAAATACAAAATATGTAAAAGATTATCCGAAATCATTTGATATCTTCGCTATGTCGCAGTATAAAGGAAGAATGACTATGCTTGATGACATGAGAGAAACACTTGGAGCTGCGCTGCAGTATCTTGGATATTCTGCCGAAACTTCTAATGATCAGGAACTGGAAGCTGCTAAGAATAAACTTCTTGAATGGAAGAAGAATCTAGCAAAATTTGATTCTACTACTTTTGGTAAAAATTTTGCCAGCGGGGAATTTTATATTTCTCACGGCTATGCAGAAAACTATTTTGAAGAATTATCTGAAGAAGATGCGAAAACTACAGATTACTTCATACCTAAAGGAGCTATGATGTATATTGACAGTATGGCTATCCTTGCTAATTCTCCTAATAAAGAAAATGCATATAAGTTTTTAGAATATTTATACAGACCTGAAAATTTCAAAAAAGTCTATGAAGTATTTAAAGCTCCTTCTGTAATAAAAGGTATTGAAGAAAGTTCTTCTATAAAGCCTTATGTTACATTTGAAGATGTAATTAATAATTCCACTCTGCCAAAGGCACTTTCTAATGAAGCGCTGGAAAAGCAGCAAAAAATATGGGAATCTATAAAACTTCAATAAAATAAATAAAAGACCTGAAATAATTTATATTTCAGGTCTTTTTATTTATTGATTAAAATGAGAAAATGACCCCGGTTTTTCTTATTATCCCGTTTTCAAAAAAACTTTTTAATTTTCTGATTTCAGGTACATCGCATTCAAGACATTTCTTCAAAAGAAAATCTCTTGCCTTATGAAGGTTCTCCCCTGTAAACTCCACATCATCGAATCTGCCTATATCAAGATTACATACTTCTCCCAATTTTTCCCAGATGTTAAGCTGCCATAATTTTTCAAATTCATTATCAGTTAACTTCCACTGCATGAAGCAATTATCTTTGTCCCTCTCATTACCCGGATATGAAGCAGAAGTCCTGTAAATTGCTATTATTTTCTCTCTCATATGTGTCTCACCATCCGTTCTATAATAACGTCTGCATCTTTGGGAATTCACATCTTATTTTTACGTTTTATATTGATTATTTAAAGTGAAAACTTCCCCGAAGAAAATTTATTGCAGCTTTATTTCCGCTCTGACACTTACACATCTTATATTCTAAATGTAGTCTATCATAATTTCTTCGGTTTTTCGAGCTTTTTTATTTAAAGAGAAAATTCGGTGTTCCGGTTACTTTTCTGAAGAAGTTTAATTTTCTGTTTTGTTTCGGATCATTTTTGCTATACTTTATTACTTTCAAAAGATAATTATAACTAATTGACAATAATTTATATATATCATTATTTTGTTTGTTTTCCATTTTTCTTACATTAAGATTTAATTCCAAAAATGCTTTTGGATTGGTTATATTTCCGCTGTTTATGAAAGTATATGTGTAAAGCCACACTTTTCTTAATAATGCCAGACTCTCCCGCTCATCTTTGGTAAGAGCTTTCAGATCTATAGACATATGGAGTGCTATAAGTCTTTCTGTTATTATAGTGTCCATACCTAAGAATTCTATATTTTCTTTATCAGGTTTTTTTCTAAGCTGAAAAATGATTTTTTCCCTGTACATATTTGAGTTTATCATAAGCCTGTCAAATTTTCTGTTATCTCTGGCTCCTTTATGTCGGTTCAGAATTATATCCAACATTTCTACCCTTATTTTCAACAGATTTGTAAAATTATATTTTATTTCTTTCTGTGCTGTACTTTTAAATATATAACTTACTAAAAATGAATACAGCCCGGCGAGAAATGTCATCACTCCCCTGTTCCAGAATAATACTTCCTGAGTCTGCACTCCTTTGGTAGAAAGCATTGCTGTTACCGTAATTACTATTACCGCTATAAAATAGTTCAGTCCTACTATAAGGAATATAATATAGTTAAGTATGAGAACCAATGTGTATATTAATGTCTGTGAATTTATATCCTTAAAGAGATATGAAGCAATAAACAATCCTATAAATGTCCCTATTACTCTTGCTACCACTCTCTTGTATGTCTCTTCAAAATACGGCTGTGAAAGCAGTACACTGGTCATGGGCAGCCAGTATCCCATAGGGGAGTTCAGCAGTTTTGCAGTTATGAATGATGTTGTCATCAGTATTGCCAGTCTCATTGAATATCTGAACAGTATTGATTTTCTGCTGAAATTCGATTTAAACCAAAAGATGAATTCATCTTTTCTATAAACAGGAAAAAATTTCAATTTGATTCCTACTTCATTTTTTTCGTATACTTTACTTTTCAGATTATACACATCTTGAAAGAAGTCAACTTCTTCCTCGTCGTTCCAGACAAAGTCGTTTTTGTCTAATTTATTATTTTCATGCAGAAGTAATCCGAAAAAATAAAGCATCTCTGTCATTTTTTTCTTATCTGAGTTTGGATTTATTCTTATGTTTTCTATAAGAAAATGCAGCTTCAGCATTAACCGCATTATTTCCCGGCTTAATAACGATACAAGATATATTCCTTCACTGGATTTATAATATTCTTTCAGACATTCATTATAAGCTTCGCGGGTATTTTCTATTACTCTGTCATATTCCTGTTTATTCCCTGCCAAATACTGTTCTATTTCCTCTATTATAGTCTGTAAATATTTATCTATACAGTTAGTTATTCTGTCTATTGGTTTTCCTTTATTCATTACCATTCCATATACTGCCGCAATAAAGACTGCCGCAAACATTACTTCTATTTTTGTGAATACAAGGGAAAGTGTCGGAAGATTCCCCTGATAAATAGCAAATACATATAATGTAGGAAAATAATCTTTTAATCCCGGTATGTATTCTTCCATTCCGAAAAAAGTTATCAGGAATGTAATCAGGAAACCGAAAACTATTAGTAAAATCCAGTTATGTGTAGAAAAATAACATATAAAAAGTAAAACTGACAAAGATAAAAAGTACATCACATATCTTTTCAATGCTCTGCTTTTACTAAAACCTTTTTTATTTGTATTATAACAATAGACACCCACAAAAATGGCTGTCATCACATTACCCAGCGGAAATAGTCTGGGCAGAATCAGTATATAAATAAAAACAAGACCAAAAATATAATTTGTCTCTTTAAATGGAATCTTATCCAGTATCTCTTTCTTTAATTTCATCTTCATCCTTCTTTTTATATGTTCTCTTTATTCTATAATACCATTAAGCAGCACTTTATACGCTTAATTTTACCTTAGTGTTTTCTTTAGCCGCTCTAACCTTTGTTTTTAGAATCTTATATATTCTCATCATGTATAAACAGTATACCATTATAAAATTTTTTCTAAAATAAAAATATTCCCCTAACATTGAAAAAAGAGGAATATTTTCTTTTTCAGGTATTTGTTCCGAATTGTAAATTCAATACAAATCCTGTATTTATTTAATTAACTAAAAGCCTTTGTCGAATAATTAGTTCCCTATTATTTAATAGTTTTGCCAATATTGTTTCTGTTTCACAGTTTATTGTCTTTCTTTTTTTAATAATATGGTTTCTTCAAAAATACGGCTGTTACTCCTCGTCTCCTATTTTTACCTTGTTATAAATCTCTTTTAATTCCCTTTTTCCCACATGTGTATATATCTCGGTAGTGGAAATATTAACATGACCGAGTATTTCCTGCACAATCCTGATATCAGCACCGTTATTAATAAGCATAGTAGCTACCGAATGCCTGAATATATGCGGGTAAACATTTTTTTCTATTTTGGCATTTTGTGCATATCTTTTTAGTCTTTTCCAGAAATTTTCCCGTCTTGTTCCCAAAAACAGTTTATACTCCAGTTCATGACTTTTTTTCTTACTCTTATTATCTTTATTACTGTTTTCTGCTTCTTTCTCTTTTTTCTCCTGAACCAGAATTTTTCTGTCATTTTCTATATAATCCTTGATTTCGTCCTCAAGCTGTGAATATATAGGTATAAGTCTGTACTTTGACCCTTTTCCCAGAACTCTGATAAACTCATAATCCTGATTTTCCACATCTTTTATTTCAAGTGATAATACTTCTGATATTCTTGCCCCTGTTGCTACGAGTATTTTTATTATGAGCTTATCCCTGACACCTTCCGGTGTATTTGGTATAGCATCAATTATATCTTTTATTTCGTTTAATCTCAATACTTCCGGAAGCTTAAATTCCCTTTTCAGGTTTTTCAGAGATTCTGTAGGATTGTCATTTATATACTTGTTCATATAACAGAATTTATAAAATGTTCTTATTGAAGCTATTTTTCTAAGAACAGTATTTCTTTTTACTGTTTTGGACAGTTTATCCACATACTCTATAATGTCTTCATCTTCTACATCCTGAAACAGCTTCGGAACATCCGAAAAAAACAAATTCAAATCCCTGTTATAGCTGCTCAGTGTATTTTCAGAATTTCCTTTTTCATATCTCAGATAGTCCAGAAATTCTAATATTATAGTTCTGTTTTCCATACTAAACACCTAATATTTCTTTTGCATGCTGAATAGAAATATCTGTATAGTTATCACCTGATATCATTCTCGCTATTTCTCTCACTCTTTCTTCCTCATTCAGCGGTACTACCTTTGTTTCAGTAAGTTTATTTTCCACTTCTTTCTTAATAAAGAACTGCTGATTTCCCTTAGCTGCTATCTGCGGAGAGTGTGTAACACAAATGACCTGTACATCATCTGAAATTGTTTTCAGCTTTTCAGCTACTTTTTTTACAGTTTCTCCAGCTATCCCCGTATCTATTTCATCAAAGATCAGAACTGATATATTATCTACCTTGGAAAAAATGATTTTTAATGCAAGCATGATTCTCGAAATTTCTCCGCCTGATGCTATTTTCCCCAGAGGTTTCAATTCTTCCCCAAGGTTGGCAGATATCATAAACTCTACACTGTCTGTTCCTTTTTCCCTGAGTTCCTCTTTTTTCTCAAAATGTACTTTGAAAACGGCATTTTCCATTTTCAGGTCTTTAAGCTCTTTTTTCAGCTTAGTTTCAATATTTTTTGCCACTTCTTTTCTTTTCTTGCTCAATTTTTCCGCAAAAGAAAAATATTTCTCGGTTCTTTCCTGCTTTTCTGCTTTTAATTTATCCAGCTCGTCATTTTCAAAGCTTATCATCCCGAGCTTCTCTTCTATATCTTCTTTATATTCCAGTATCTCTTTTATTGTGGAACCATACTTCATCTTCAGCTTATTTATGCTGTCAATTCTGCTGACTACCGTTTCCAGCCTGTTTTCGTCAGTAGAAACTTCATCCAGCATATCTTCCACTGTGTAAGAGATATCATCCAGTTCATAATAAATTTTTTCCAGATTATCATAAACTTCCTGATAAGAAGCACTTATATTCAGAAGTTGTTCAAAATTCTTACGCGTTTTCTGTAAAGTACGTAAAATTGATATTTCACTGTCTTTTAGATTCAAAATGGAATCTGCAAGCTTATCTTTTATTTTTCCTGCATTAAAAAGTATTTTATACTCTTCTTCCAGTTCGTCATCTTCTCCGGGTTTCAGTTCCAGAGCATCTATTTCACTTAAATGAAATTCGTAAATATCTTTTTTCTCTTCTATTTGTCTTTTTATTTCCTCTATTTCATTTATTTTTTTACTTAGAGTGCTTATTTTTTGTATTGTTTTCTTTATTTCATCTTTTAGTTCCAAACCGCTTTTATCAAGAAATTTATCAAGCAGTGACAGATGATAATTTTTATTCAGCAAATACTGGTGATTATGCTGTCCTACCAGATCCAGCACATGGCTCATAATTTCCTTTAGTTTCGATACCGGAACTCTCATTCCGTTTACTACTACTTTGGATTTTCCGTCCCGTGACAGATTTCTTGTTATTATGAGCTCTTCTTCCTCTATATCAAAGTCCAGATCATTCAGTATCTTTACCTGCTCTTTTGTCAGATCAAACACCGCTTCTGCGGTAAGTTTTTCCTCACCTGACCTTATCATGTCCGAACTGCTTCTCTCACCTATTAAAAGAGATATTCCATCCAAAATAATGGATTTTCCCGCTCCGGTTTCTCCCGTCAGAGCCACAAATCCATTTTCAAAATTTAAATCAACATTTTTTATAATAGCCAAATTGTTTAATCTGAGTTCTCTTAACATATTTTTACCCCGTCTAAAATATTATATGGAATCTCCCCACTTTAACTTTTCCCTTAATATCATGAAATAATCCCTGTTTTCAGGCTTTATAAGTCTGACTACCTTATCTGACAGCTGTGTTTCTATTTTATCATCTTTATTTACCTTAAAGTGAATCTGCCCGTCAATATTCAGATGTATATCATTATCCCTTGAGTCCAGTTTAAATGAAAGAACTTCCTTACCATCCACTATTATCGGTCTTGCATTCAGACTCTGAGGTGCAAGCGGTGTCAGTGAAACAGAATTCAGTCCCGGATGCACTATAGGCCCTCCTGCTGAAAGTGAGTAAGCTGTGGAACCAGTAGGAGTGGCAACTATAATTCCATCTGCTCTGTATTTATTTATCAAAGTATTATTAGCATAAACATTTACAGATAAAAGTGTTGATTTTATTCCTCCCTTGGCGATAACCAGTTCATTCAGAGCATAATGCGTCTTTTCATTATGTCTTACTTCCAGAAATCTTCGCTCCTCTATTTCATAATCATTATTTAAAAATTTATCCAGTACATATACTGCTTCGCTGTCTCTGGTATAAGCAAGATAGCCGAGACTCCCCATATGGACAGCAAGCACAGGGACATTTTTTTTCAATACCTGCTGTGCTGCTGCCAGTATAGTACCATCTCCGCCAAATGTAACTATCAGGTCACATTCATCTATCTGATGTACTATCTCTATTTTCTTTTCCTCTAAATATGAATAAAATGCTTTTAGAAAATGACTGTCTTTTAAGCCATCTTTCTTAATTATTTTTATCTTCATTTCGAAACCTCTTTATAAGTAATTCATCGGATTTACCGTATTTACTCCTTTTCTTGTTTCAAAGTACAGATTTGCCTCTCTGTTTATATCACGTCCGAGAGTTCCTATCGTCTGCCCCTTTGTGACTTTCTGCCCTTTGGAAACACTTACTCCAGACAGATTCCCATATACTGTAATAAGATTTCCGTGATCTATTATAACTACATTTCCCAGATTATTCAGCGATCCCGAATATATTACATTTCCTGAATCAGCTGCTTTTACTGCCTGTCCCACACTTCCTCTTATTTCTATACCTTTACTTGTAAGTCCCTGAATTTTTTCCTGTCCGTAATTTGTAACTATACTTCCGGACATAGGCATCATAAGAGCTCCTGTTCCTTTAGGAGGGCTATATGTACTTGCTGTTGTTGTTGTAGTTTTCGTAGTAGTAGTTGTCGTCGTCGTTGCTTTTTCCCCCGAAAGGCTGGAATTGTTTCTTTCTCCGCTTGCCCCGCCTTTTTCAGCTTCTCTTTTTATTCTTTCAGCTTCAGCCAGTCTTATTCTTTCTTCCTCGGCTTTCTGCGCTGCTATTTGCTGTGCTCTTAGTTCTCTTGCTATGATAGCCTGAATTTCTGCTTCCAGTTTCTTTCTTTCTGAAACAAGTTTACTGTTTGACTGCTGTATAGTTTTATTTTCAGTTGAAAGTTTACTCTGCTTTGTTCTAAGTGTAGCTATAATTCTATTTTTTTCCTGTTTAGCCACATTCAGCTGTTTATTTTTTGATTCCAGATCATTTCTTGCAGCCATAATACGTGATGCCTGAGCCTGATTTTGTGATTTCAGACTTTCTACCTGTCTTTTTTCACCTTCCACGCCCTCTTTTGTTTTCTCCACTACTTGAATATACTGCTTCTGTTTATTCAAAAATATTTTCAAATCATGATTTCTTTTATCCTGAACAACTATCCCCGAATCTGCAAACAGTCCGAGAGTTTCTTTTCTTCTTCTGACTCTGTCCCAGATTATCATCTTTTTAGCCAGATCTTCTTTATTTACATTTATTATCTCGGAATTTTTATTTATTTCGTTTATGTCTCTTCGTATTTCATCATCATTTTTCCCTATTTCACGAAGTACATCAGTATATCTTTTCTGGGCGTCATCATATTCGGCCTGTAATTTTTTTATTTGAGCTTCTATATTTTTCAGCTGGCTTGTTGTTACATTTTCATCTTTTTTGGCCTTGTTGATTTCACCGGAATTTTTGTTTATTTTCTGGTTATTCTGATTAATCTGTGTATTTATCTGTTTAATCCGGTCATTATTTTTATCTTTCTGGTCTGTATAGATAATTGAGAAAACAAGAATAAAAATAAATGCAACCTTTGTTTTTTTCCTCATAATTATCTACCTCTTATAAAACTTAAGATATCTTCTTGTACTTGAAAAATTTACCACAGCTGTAATAAAGATTCCTAACACAAATGACATTAAAAATAATGCTATAAGTTCGCCTCTTGATGCTCTTGGTACAACACTTGAATTTAGTAAATTAATTCCCTGAAGTATAAAGCCGTACAGCTTTCTGAATATCAGAAAACCTCCCATTGAAGCAAGTCCTATTAAGAATGCTCCTTCCAGAAAATATGTAAGTCTGATAAAGTTGTTGCTTACACCAATATGTGTAAGTGTTCCTACATCTTTCTTTCTTGCTTTTATACCCACACTTGTCAGGTTAAATATTAGTATTACCGCAAATATGCCAATTCCTGCCAGTCCGAATAACAGTATATTGTCCAGACTTTTATCAAATTTTATTGAATTTTCTATTGCTGCTGTTCTCATATCCAGTTCCAGTACTTCAGGATAAGATTTTATCGTATTTTTTAATTCTTCTACATTTGCATCTTTTGATACATAGAGATAAAAACTGTCGCTTAACGGATTTTCCTGATCTGTAAGTTCCACTCCCAATTCACTCTGTAATTTTTCCAAAGCTCTTTCTTTCGGCTCGAATTTTATTGCTTTTATCCCTTTTGTAGAATTCAGCTTTACCTGAAAATTTTCCAGATCAGGTTCTGCCATTGTCTTTACATAGATTATTACCTGATTTGATACATCCAGCTTTGCCTTAAAATCATTCAAATTATAGAAAAAGATTAATAATACGTCAAGCAGGGTAAAAACTACCATCAGAGATATCAATGATGAGAAAAACATTCCCTTTTCTTTGCTTACATTTCTAAACATTTCACTAATCGGATTCAACATCAGTTTTACCTCCATCTAAATCTATAACCCTTATTCTTTCATCGAATAAATTTTCTTCGGAAGTAACAGCTATAACAGTAGTTCCTTCCTCGTTTATCTTGTAAAGATGCTTTAACAGCTTATCTTTATTGTCTCTTTTTAATTTTTCAAATACTTCGTCCAGAATCAGCACTTCCGGCTTCTTTACCAGTTCTCTTGAAAGTTCCACAAGTATTTTTTCCTGATAAGAAAGCTGCCCGATTTTATGTTTTCGTATACTTCCCAGCTCAAAATATTCTAATATCTCTTCCACACGCTCTTTTCTTTCTTTGCTTTTCATTTTCAGCAAATCAGTGGAAATCTTAATATTTTCATAAACAGTTCTGTCGTCTAAAAGCCACAGATCCTGATCTACGTACCCTATTTTTCTTCTTATTTTTGCCCTTTGAAAATTAAACTTTAGCTTGTTTAACTCTTTTTCTCCATAAAAAACTTTTCCCGATGTCGGCCTGTCCATTAAATAGATAAAATGCAATACTGTTGACTTCCCTTTTCTTCCTTTCAGATGTATAAATTCCCCGTTGGAAATTTCCAGATTCAGACCGCTCAATACTTCATAATCGGCGTTCTTATATTTTTTATGAATATCTTCAAATTTAATCATGGTTACTCCTTATTAAATCTTTTAATTTTATAAACTGTTATTTTATTATTATAATTCAGAATCTTCCTTTTCTTTCTTCAAAAAGTAGAATAAAAGTGATAACACGAAAAATCCCAGCGACACCATTATAGCTATGTAAATCCCCTGTGATGTGGCGTATCTCAGTCCTTCACTGTCTTTTTCACTTCCTATTACCAGTACATTCAGCTGTATTGCCTGCTGTACAAGAAAGGCCATTTTCAGAAAAAATCCCTGTATCCCGAACAAAAGTCCTTCTACACTGACTTTATGCCTGCTCGAAATCGATACTGCTATTTCACTTATCATTGCCTGCGGAAATATAAATGCTGCTCCGCTTAAACCTATTCCGCAGATAAAAAATAATATATATGCCAGAATGCTGTTTTCGCTGTTAATAAACAAAAGTCCGGCTCCTCCGAGAATAAGTATAATTATATCTGCTATAATTACTTTCTTGTATGAGTATTTTTTCGACAGTTTGTTTGTAATCGGGAAACATAACGCTGCTGAACCGAACAGTATCACTGATATAAGGGTAATTATCCCCTTCGGCTTCTGCATTATACTTACTACGTAATAGTTTATCATCCCGCGCAGCAGGTTAAACCCTACAAAAAAGAAAAAGAATGCTGCAAAATAAATAACTATATCTTTTTTTAGTATATATCCTGATGACTCTTTAAATTTTACGCTTTCTGTTATTTTGTTATTGCTTATATTTTTTTCATCCAGAAAGAATATACATATGTATATTCCTATAACTGCAATTATACTTAATAAAATAATTGTCAACCTCAAACCCTTTTCCGTGTTATTCCCGCCCAGTAAAGGAATCAGCAGTCCCGGCAGTACCATCGCCACAGCTGTAAATATAAGTCTGAAAACTGACTGTACCGTGGACAGATCAAGTCTTTCCTCTTTGCTGTTGGTAATATCGGGAATTAAGGCGTTATACGGGCCGCCTACCATTGTGTAAAAGATAAAAAATAATCCACCTACAATAGTAAGACTTATGAAAGTTGTCATTGTCGTCATTTTTAGAGGGAAGAAAAATAAAACCATTGTGAATCCCAGCGGAATTCCTCCTAAAGCTATAAAAGGAGTTCTCTTTCCCCATTTTGAATTTGTTTTATCTGATAAGTAACCTACCAGAGGATCTGAAACTGCATCAATAAACCTCGATAAGACAAGTGCCAGCGTAATCAATCCTGCGGGCAGCAAAGGACTAAGTCCCGTTTCTTCCTTAGGCGGAAGATAATAATACGGAAGCCATTGATTAAACAGCTGATCCATTATAAAGTATGAAACTCCTATGCCATATATCCAATATGTTTTTTTATTTAGTCTGCTCTTCATTATCTTCATTCTCCAAAAATTTTCTTACTTCCTCGGTATATTCCTGCTTATTATCTCTGTAGATTCTCACATGTCCGCTGTTTTCAAATACTTTTAATGTCACATTTTTGTATTGGGCTATTTCATTATACTCTTCCATAAGCATTCCGTATGTAGTAGCTTTATCCTGCTTCGACTGCAGAAGAAGAGTGGGTATTCTTCTAAGTAAATATGAAAGTCTCATTTTATGAAGATTTTTATGTACTCTCAGATCAAATATTCTTGAAACTATACTTGTAATAAGTTTTGGAACTTTTCTTTTTCTTGCATCTTCTTTTATTCTTTTTCTCGAATTGGAAATAGGGCTGTCCAATATTAATTTTGTCACTTTCATTCCGCCTTTTCTTATCTTATCGCTAAAAAGCTTAGCCGCAATTGCAGAACCCATTCCGCCCTGAGAAAAACCATAAAGTATAAACTCTTTTTTTCCGTATCTTTCTTTCAGCATCTCCATTGTGTGAAGAATATCCAGCCCGAATCCGTATCCCATGAAAGTTTTCGCTACATCTGCCCTTCCTGAATTTCTCAGATCAGGAAGAAAAATACTGTATTCCTTATCCAGTCCTACTTCCCTGACAAGCTCAAGACACTGAAGAACCGCCAGTCTGTTTGTACCTCTTCCATGTGAGATTATCAACGCTTTATCAGTATTTTCATTTTCTATAAACCATCCGAAAAGTTTTATTTTTTTGGAATTATATTCTATTTCTTTATAGTTAAAACCATAATCCAAAGGATTTATTTTATCTTCAATATTATATTTCTGTCTGTCTTTTTTACTGTTATATATATCTTCAAGTGTTATTCTGGGATATTTTTCTATCTGATTCAAAAAGTATTTTATTGCCAGATATGCCACTGCAAAGAAAAATATCATAAATATTATGTTTATTGCTATAATTATTCCCATGTGCTACCTCTCTTTTATTATTGAATTTAATTTTTCTTTCCGTTTTAACATCAGCTCTTTTAGCAAAAAACCGTTTTTTTCCGTTTTTACTTTTGCGGTATTGAGTTTTTCTATGTCTTTCCAGTTTGTATATATTTTCTCTTTTTTATTTGTCTTTATCAGCCTGCGGAGATGTTCCCTGCCTCTTTGGTTAAAACCGAGTATTCTTATGTACTCCGGTTCAGAATCCTGTATATCTTCTTCTTTTATATCCAATAATATATTCAGAATACTTCGTTTTATTCTGGAAACAGAAAAATTCCTGCTTTTCATATTATCTAAAAAACTGTTATATGTATCACTGCATGCAGCCTGATAAACAAGTCTGTTCAGCAGTTCTTCCCTGATATCATATATTTGCTCAAGCTCTTCTCTTTTACAGGTAAGTATCTTGTATCTGAACAGTTCATAAAGTCTCTCTTCTATACTGTTCTCTTCTGATGTTTTGTTTTTTATTATGTTGTATACTTCTTTTGGGAAGACATTTTTACTTTCTTCCAGAGTATTTTCCCTGTACATTTTTCTTATATTCGAAGCACTTGTAATATTTCCTTTTACCTCTGTTTCGTTATATCCTGTATTTTTTCGCTCTACTATATACGGCTTTATATGAAATCCTTTACTGCTTATAGTTTTCATATACTCCATAGCCAGTATATTATTTGATAAAAAAGTATCCCCCATACCGAATTCCGTCAGTGTTTTGTGATGAGAAACCGAGTAGTTTTCACCATTTTTCAAATATTTTTTTAAAAGTCTAGCATACGAATCTGTGTTTTGTATTTGAATAATCTCATTCAGCTTATTAATATTTCCTGTTTCAGCACCGAAAACCTGAGTATCTGCTTCCATATATTCCAGAATCTTCACTGCTTCCCTGCAAAAAACCTCTGCATTCTGTATCGAATAATACAAAGGCAGCTCTATTACCAGATCCACCCCGTTATTCAACGCTGTTTCGGTTTTTTCCCATTTATCTATAAAAGAAAACTCACCTCTCTGGACAAAATCACCGCTAACTACTGTCATTACCAGCTCAGGATTATTTTTTCCCACTTCGCTGATCTGGTATAAATGTCCGTTATGAAAAGGATTGTATTCTGCTACTATTCCTGCTCTCATACCCTAAAATCACCTTCATTATTATAACATATTATCAAAGGTTTTGACAGTTTAAATTGAAAAAATCAGCGAAAAAGAGTATAATAGCTTATAAGTTTTATGAAATTATTTTTTTAGTTAGGAGAAAATATGGAAAAAGGTATGACCTTTACTTCCCTTGTATTAGGTATTATCGGGGCAGTTTTTATTTCGGCAAGTTCATTTTACGTTGTTTTGAAATATGGAGCTCTGCCATGGCCGACTATAGTGGCCGCACTTATATCAATGTTCTTTCTTTCGGTTTTCGGCAAGAGAAACAAAAATGAAATAAACGTCACTCATACTATAATGAGCGCAGGTTCTATGGTTGCCGGAGGTGTTGCTTTCACTGTACCTGCATATATACTTCTTGGCGGAGATGTAAATGACATTGACCCTGTAATTCTGCTTATCACTATACTTATAGGAAGTGTTATCGGAGCTTTGCTCTCTTTTATGATCAGAAAAAAGCTGATTGATGACAGTTCTCTTGAATTTCCCATTGGAACAGCGGCATACGAGCTTGTCAATAACGGAAATGACAAAAAAAATATGCTGTATGTACTTTTAGGTTCTTTATTCAGCGGGATTCTTTCTATATTCAGGGATATTTCCTTCAGACCGGGAAAAGCACCTTTTATCCCCACTACTTATGTATTCAGAGACGGCTTGTTTTCATTTTATGTTTCGCCGCTTTTAGTGGGAATTGGCTATATATTAGGATTTTTAAATACTTTCACATGGTTTTTAGGAGGAGCATTGACTTACTGGTTAGCCAGACCTTATGCACTGAAAAACGGCATTAATGATTTTGATATTATGAAAAACAGCTTCGGTATGGGTTTCATTATCGGGATTGGGCTTTCTATAATAGTAAAAATAGTCTTCTTTAATAAAAATAAATCAAAAGAAAAAAGTTCAAAATTTTATATTATTTTTACAGCACTTGTATTTGTGGCGGTACTCACTTTTGTTTATAAACTTCCTGTATTCTTTGCACTGCTTGTTATCCTTATCACGGTTATTTCAGCAGTTATAGCAGGATATACCACAGGAAAAACCGGGGTTAATCCTATGGAAATATATGCTATTATTACTATACTGGCAGTTACTTTTCTGAGTTCCCTGTTTAACACCATTAATATTGATAATACTATCTTTAGTGTGCTTTTCAAAGGTCAGATACCTGAATTGATTTTATTTTTACTGGCATGTATTGTTTCTGTAGCCTGCGGTCTTGCAGGAGACGTGCTTAATGACTTCAAGGCAGGAAGCAAACTAAAGACTAATCCGCATGCACAGCTTGTGGGAGAGATAGTAGGTGCAGTTGTCAGCTCGTTTGTTATTACATTTTTATTCTTTGTATTTTTCAGAGTATATAAAAATATCGGGCCTTCTTCTCCGAATCCTGATCTTATAGTTTTTCAGGCTTCGATTATTTCTTCCATAGTGAAAGGTATTCCGTTTATGAATATTTTTCTTATAGGAATAGGGGCAGGATTTATACTAAATCTGTTAAGACTTCCTGTTTTGACATTCGGGATAGGCATATATCTTCCTATAGCATTGACGATTCCTGTATTTTTGGGCGGATTTATCAGTTTTCTTTTTTCGGTATTCCCGAAAAAGCCTGCTGACAGTGCTATGTTCTTTGCCAATGGTCTTATGGCAGGAGAAGCTATAATCGGAGTTATAATATCAATAATTGCATATATTAAACTTTTTTATTAGGAGATGGAAATATGATTTTAGCCTTTGATATTGGCAATACACATATTGTTCCCGTATTTTTCGATGAATACGGAAATATAATTGAAAGTTTCAGAATCCCTACGAATCTTATTATGACTGAGGATACTCTGTTTGGAATTCTGAAATCACTTACAGAATACAAAAATATTAATCTGAATGAAGTTCATAAAGTGATTATTTCATCAGTTGTTCCTCATATGAATGAAATATTCGCATATCTCAGCCAGAAATATTTTAATGCAACACCAGTATTTGTTACATTAAATAAAATTAAAGATGAGATAATACTTATGCCTGATACCGAAAGAGGTCTCGGAGCAGACAGAATCATAGATATTTTACAGGCGAAGGTACTTTTCCCTGATAAGGAGCTTATAATTATAGATTTCGGCACAGCTACTACATTTGATGTAATAAAAGATTCTGTTTATCTGGGCGGATGTATCCTTCCCGGCATAGAGCTTTCTATTGAGGCATTATTCAAGAATACTGCAAAGCTGCCAAAAGTATACTTTCAGGAACCAAGTACAATTTTTGGAAAAAATACAATAAATCAGATAAATGCCGGAATTTATTACAGCAATATCGGCGGTATAAAGGAAATTCTCTCACAGTACAAAAAAGGACTTCAAACACCTTTTGTAATAGCAACAGGCGGTCAGGGCAAAAATATCTCGGAAGTCATTGAAGATATTGATGTTTATCTGCCTGACCTCAGTATGAACGGACTTTATACATTTGCCAAAAAGTTTTCGTAAATTATTATATACTACAGATTTTCATGGGAATATCACTTCTCTGAAAATCTGTTTTTATATTATAAAATAAATCAAAAAATGTACACAATATACTTGACCATATGTGTACATTTTCTATTATATATTAAAATCCAAATTATCCTGCAAGTCCGTTACTCTTTATATTCTTTTCCGTATCCACAAAAACATGCAGTGCATGATAAGCGAAATAATCAGGGCTGCAGGCTATAAAAAGCTCTAATTCAGGATTTCCGGCATTGTTTCTAAAGTCCAGTGATATGCTTTCAAAATACAGACTTTTTGTAAAATCTTCCTCAGTTATAGGAAAAAACACTTTTTGCCCGTCTTCCATAATATAGCATTCCTGCTCTTCATCCTCTGCTTCTTCTGCACTGCTTGCCCAATCTTCTGCAAGTGACACAGAATCATCATCTATCAGAGCTTTCTCTATCTTTACCCTGTTTTCTTCTATCCATTTTAAGTATTCAATTATTTTTTCCTCTAAAATATCAAAATATTCACCTTCAGGTTTATCTTTTGGAAAATTCAGCGCTACCGAGGTATTTTTCCCCCATAACTGAATATTTCCTTCATAAGAAAATACATCTGATATTTTGAAATCTGTTTTTTCCAATTTCATAAATAACCTTTCTTTTCTTCATATCTATTTTTTGTGAAAACATATTTTCTGAAAATCATACTTTTATTTCTCACCAAGAGTAAAAGAAAAACCTGCTTTTACATTATGATTCTCAAAATTATCATTTTTTTCATATTCATATCCTGCTTTTACTGAAAATTTTTCAGTTACCTTATAATCCACATCGGCACTTGCAGTCATAGTTCCTTTACTGTAATCCAGTTTCTCCATTTTGTAGTCATTGCTCATGTCTCTTGTTTCATGAAAAGTATCAGTAAAATTCTGCTTATATCCAATACCTGCATTCCATCTTAGTTTTCCTTCATCGTTCCCGATGTCTACACCTGCTTTTCCCACGAAACCGTTTCCGTCAGTACCTGAAATGTTATCCATTCCGTCGGTTGTTATAACACCTTCTTTTACATATACATAATCAACACCTATGTTTGGTCTGATTTTTATATTTGAGCCTATTTTCTGGTTATATCCTGCTGATATCCCTCCCTTTAATACATGGGAATTATAGCTGCTTTCCTTTGTTCCCGTCCCGAGCCAGTCGGCATTCAGCTCATGTTCATTATACCCGTATTGTACATGTGTATCTATATCAAAATTTTCTTTTGCATATCTTCCGAATATATTAATATTAAATGACCTTACTTTCTCATCATCATCATTTGAATACGATACACTATTATTCGTATACCCCAAAGTAAACCCGCTGTAAAGATTTTCCGTATGTTTATGGAGTGTTGTTCCCATTATTCCGTTTGTCTTTACATCATAATCATAATTATACATATTTTCTGCATCAAATTTTGACTTTAACCCTAAGTATTCTATTGATTGTCTTCTCTCTCCGGGATTCATATCTTTGGCTTCCATATTTAGAAATCTTTCAGATGCCCAGCCGATCTTATTGGCATTATCTAAATCTACTCTGTTTCTTGGAACGGGATTTAGCTTAACATCCATATCTGTCTGCGGATCCGGGTCTGGATCAGGTCCCGGAGCGGGAGTCAGACTTATTTTACTGTATACCTGATCTACCACAGTTACTCCGTTTTCCACTCTGGAAACAGCTTCTCTTACCCAGCCTCCTGCTTCTTTTAATTCCTGAGTTACTCCAAAATTAAAATTCGGATCTACTGCCTGCATTTTGTTTGAAGTAATAATATTTTTTATTGTTATCTTGGTTTTTTCCGAAGTCTGCGCTGCTTCGTCCAGTATATTTTTTGTCGTACTTCCTGCATTTGTCAAAACTATTTTACCGCCGTTCAAAATTACACTTCCGGCTATAATCTTTCCTGTTTTCGCAGTTTCAGCATCAATCCCGTCATAGTCAACGCCTACATTAAGAGTTCCGTTTATTGTCATATCTCCCACAGAAGTATCTGCGGCAAGATCAGCTGAAATACTTTTGGCACTGCTGAACGCACTAGTATAATAAGTATCAGTGTCTGCTGCCGGCTTCAGATTTACTGTACCGTTTATAACAGAATTCCCCGATGAAACTATTTTCTCAAAATTATTAGCTTCATCAAAGGTAACATTCCCGTTGCTTATCAAAATATTCTTGCCTGCTCCGCCGTCTATTTTCCCTGAAACCACTGAATTATTTGCTAATTCCAGAACACTGTCCCCGCCGTCAAATTCTATTGCTGTTCCACCTGCTGTTCTGGCTGTTATTATTCCTGCATTCAAAAAATGACTGCTGTACTGACTTGACCCTGAAATTATTTTTACAGTATAGTCAGAAGATACTATTGTTCCATAATTTTTTGTTTCTATATTATTATTGGCATAAAGAGCTGTCCCATTGTTATTAAGCTCTATTAATATATCCCCGTTATTTACTACTTTTGAATTTTCAGAATCCAAAACTTT
The DNA here is from genome assembly GCF_024158605.1 of Sebaldella sp. S0638. Lineage (NCBI taxonomy): Bacteria > Fusobacteriati > Fusobacteriota > Fusobacteriia > Fusobacteriales > Leptotrichiaceae > Sebaldella > Sebaldella sp. S0638. The sequence goes on from NZ_JAMZGM010000025.1 coordinate 40,771, forward strand.
GTTTCCGTTATACGAAAGCAGCATCCCGTTAAGCTCCACACTTGATGAATCAGTTTTTACAGCTGTTCCTTTTTCTGTTACTACTATTCCGTCTACTGTCAGCTCAGAATTATTTTCTACTCCTATTCCCGTTATATCGCCTTTTACTAATACCAATGATGAATTATCAACTTCGATTTTCCCGTTGTCAGGGGCATATATCCCGTAACTGTTTCCGGAAGTATTGGCATATATAAACTGTGAATCTTTCATAAGTAATGAGGCATTCTTCTCAAGATGAACTCCTTCGCTGACTCCTCTATATTCGACTGTAGACTCATTCCATTCCACTGACAAATTCTCACCTATAAAAAATCCCATTCCCGGACCGCTTAATTCATTGTTTAATAAAACTCTCAACCCTTTCAGCCTGAAAAAATCAGGCTCGCTTGGCTCTACACGAAAAACCAGATTATTAACAGGAGTGGCAGTAATCGTAGACGGATCTATAGAGTAATCGCCGAGTCCGTCTGAAAACGGGTACCCTGCTCCGAAATTTGTACTGCTTCCAACCCCGAAAAAAAGTGAGTACCCAGGCTGTCCTATCTCTGCCATTGTTCCAAGATGTCCCATAGTCCATGTATAAAATCCATACGGAGCGCTTGAATCTAATACCCCGAATAATGCGAACTCATTAGCACCTGTAACAGTTATCTCCCTGTTTTCCCCTGCTTCATAATTACTATAGTCATTAAATGATACTGAATAAGCACTGCTGGTAAGTAAAGCCGAAAGAGCAAACAAATGTTTATATCTGCTTTTTTTCATAGAATCCTCCAATTTTCTTCATATAATTTTTTTATTTTTTTACTTGTTAATATTTTTGAAATTTATGCTTTCATTTACATGTTATCTATTCTCAAAAATTACCAATTAATATTTTTATAAAATATCTTTTTACTTACTGCTTCTCCTCCTTATTTCCCATAAATGCACTACAAATTTAAACTATTACAATTTTGTAGCTTACACTAAATTATATCCCATTTTCTTTCCTTTAACAACTAAAATATCAGATTTAAATATTATATTTATATTAAAAGTCCTGATTTTACTTTACTTTCCATGTATTTACATATATAATATGTATGGTACCATACTAGAATTCAAGTATTAAAAGGTAACTTTAGTTACAGCTTTTTTTCAAATTTATCAGTATAATGTACATAATTAAATAAGAAGTTATCAGTCATACATTTTTTTAGTCAATATTTTTTCACGTGAGTTAAAATACTTTGACTTTCAAATAGAAATGTTTTAAAATATTTGTGTATAAAATTTATTTAAATAATGTTCAACAGTTTTAGAAAGGGAGTGTTCGTATTGAATGCATGGAACAATTTTAATAAAGGGGCTTGGGTTGACAATATTAACGTAGGCGACTTTATTCAAACAAACTATACTGAATATCTGGGAGATGAAAGTTTTCTTACCTCTCCTACAGATGCAACTATGAAATTATGGGATTCTTTAACAGAAATGTTTAAAGTGGAAAGAGAAAAAGGAATTTATGATGCTGAAACTAAGATTCCTTCTCAGATAGATGCCTATGGTCCCGGCTATATCAACAAAGATTTAGAAAAAATAGTCGGTCTTCAGACAGACAAACCGCTAAAAAGAGGAATTTTCCCGAACGGCGGACTCAGAATGGTAAAAAACAGTCTGGAAGCTTTTAACTACACACTAGACCCCATTACTGAAGATATTTTTTCTAAATACAGAAAAACTCACAATGACGGGGTTTTCTCAGCTTACACAAGCAGTATCAGAAAAGCGAGAAGCAGCGGTATTATAACAGGACTGCCTGATGCATACGGAAGAGGAAGAATCATAGGTGATTACAGAAGAATAGCACTTTACGGTACTGACAGACTAATAAATGAACGTGAAGAAAGATACAAAAGATGTGACCCTAATGAAATGACAGAAGATGTTATCAGATTAAGGGAAGAAATACGTGATCAGATCGATGCCCTGAAAGCATTAAAAAGAATGGCACAGTCATATGGATTTGATATATCGCATCCTGCTACTACTGCTCAGGAAGCTATACAATGGACTTATTTCGGGTATCTCGGAGCTATTAAAGACCAGAACGGTGCTGCAATGAGTATCGGACGTGTATCTACTTTCCTTGATGTTTACATTGAAAGAGATATGAAAAACGGAACTCTCACTGAGCAGGAAGCTCAGGAACTTATGGATCAGTTTGTTATGAAATTAAGAATTGTCAGATTCTTGAGAACACCTGATTATGACCATCTGTTCTCGGGAGATCCTGTATGGGTTACTGAATCTATCGGAGGTATGAGTGATTCAGGAAAATCCTTTGTTACAAAAAACAGTTTCAGACTTCTTCATACTTTATATAACTTAGGACCTGCACCAGAACCAAACCTGACAGTTTTATGGAGTGAGAGACTTCCTGAAATGTGGAAAAATTATTGTTCTAAAGTGTCTATAGATACTTCATCTGTACAATATGAAAATGATGATCTGATGAGACCTGAATTTGGTGATGATTATGGTATAGCATGTTGTGTTTCTCCTATGAGAATAGGAAAGCAGATGCAGTTCTTCGGTGCAAGGGTTAATCTTCCAAAAGCACTGCTTTATGCTATAAACGGCGGTAAGGATGAAAAAACAAAAGCTCAGGTTACACCTGAAATATTTGAAAAAATTTCTTCTGACTATCTTGAATTCCATGAAGTCTGGGAAAAATTTGACAAACTCCTTGACTGGCTGGCTGAAACATATGTAAAAGCATTGAATATTATTCACTATATGCATGATAAATACTCGTATGAAGCTCTGGAAATGGCTCTTCATGATGTAGATGTATACAGAACACAGGCATTCGGTGTAGCAGGAATTTCTATTATTGCCGACTCGCTTGCAGCTATAAAATATGGAAAAGTAAAAGTAATAAGAGATGAAGACGGAGACGCAGTGGATTACGTTGTAGAGAAAGGATATGTTCCTTTTGGAAATAATGATGATAATACAGATAAACTTGCGGTGAAAGTCGTAGAATTGTTTATGAATAAAATAAGAGCACATAAAATGTACAGAAATGCCACACCTACACAGTCAGTACTGACAATTACATCAAATGTGGTTTATGGTAAAAAAACAGGAAATACTCCTGACGGAAGACGTGCCGGTGAGCCGTTTGGTCCGGGGGCAAATCCTATGCACGGAAGAGACACAAGAGGTGCTGTAGCTTCACTTGCCTCTGTTGCAAAACTGCCGTTTGAACATGCTAATGATGGTATTTCATACACTTTTGCAATAACACCCGAAACTTTAGGTAAAAATGAAAATGAAAAAAAGAACAACCTTACAGGACTTCTTGACGGATACTTTAATCAGGCAGGACAGCATTTGAATGTTAACGTTTTTGGAAAAGAACTGCTGGAAGACGCTATGGATCATCCGGAAAACTATCCTCAGCTTACTATAAGAGTTTCAGGATATGCGGTAAACTTCGTAAAATTGACTAAAGAACAGCAGCTCGATGTTATAAACAGAACAATTGCAGATAAATTTTAATTAGAATGGAAGTTGTAAAAAATGAAAGGTTATATTCACTCTTTTGAATCCTTTGGAACTAAAGACGGACCCGGAATAAGATTCGTACTTTTTCTTCAGGGCTGTCCTCTGCGATGTCTGTATTGTCATAATGTAGACACATGGGACTTGAAAAATAAAAAATATATGCTTACACCAGAAGAAACTATGCATGAAGTTTACAAAGTCAGAGGTTTTATAAAAAGCGGCGGTATTACTGTTTCAGGCGGTGAACCTCTGCTCCAGCCGGAATTTATTCTTGAGCTTTTCAAGCTCTGCAAAAAAGAAAATATTCATACTGCTGTTGATACTTCCGGTTATCTTCTGAATGACAGGATAAAAGAGGTGCTTGAACTTACAGATCTTGTACTGCTTGATATAAAGCATATTGATCCAGTTAAATATCAGGCTTTGACATCTGTGGCGCTGAAACCTACGCTGGAATTCATGGAATATTTATCAAAAATAAATAAACCTGTCTGGCTTAGATATGTTCTTGTTCCCGGTTATACTGACAATGAAAAAGACCTGAATGCATGGGCAAAATATGTTTCTAAATTCAAAAATATAGAAAGAGTGGATATACTTCCTTTTCATCAAATGGCTTCCTATAAATGGGAAAGTCTCGGAAGATCTTATGAATTAAAAGATACTCCTGCTCCTTCCAAAGAAGAAATAAAAAAAGCCGAAGATATTTTCAAATCTTTCGGTTTAAACACACTTACCTGAATTATATTGAGCTGTTTTTACGAACAGCTCTTTTTATATTTTATACAAAAACAGAACTGCCGGAATTCTGCTTATACAGAAAATTTCCTTTAGTTCTGCTTATATCTTTGATATTATTTTATATTTCTGATTTAAAAGTTTTAAAAGGTGAAGCCCATTCTTCACTATCATTTAAGATTTTACCTTTATTATGTTCATATTCAAGCTCTGCCTCTATTCCTAATTCTGTTACTTCTGCCGGATGTTTATAGCTATCCGCATCTTCATCTATTCTTTGTTTTATAGTATTTGGATATTCGTCTACAACAATTGATTCCATGACTATTTTTGGACGTTCCAGTATAGAATAATTCGTGACACCTTCGTAATCAATAAAATTATTATAAGCATTTTCCAGTTTATTACTGCTTATTGTTTCATTATCAAAATGACCTGATTCCATTGCATTAAGTGCGATCATACCTTTTATATCCGTAATTTTTTCTATTGAAGCATCTGAGTGGTTTTCATGGGACTTAGAATCTACTAGATTCAGAAATTCCTCATTACTCACAGGGAATTCATGTCTGCTTTCGGTATTATCAAAAGAAATATCCAGATCCATTTCCTCTAGTTCTTCTTTTCTCTCTTTTGTTTTTATCATTTCTCCTCCTATTGCCTTATGGCTCTCTCTTGATTATTTATATATTATATTCTCATATATTGCTTTGTACACATATTATAATAGATGTCATATTAGTTTTAGCTTTAAATTATCTTTTTGTTTTCTGTGTAAGAAATTTATATCCTTTTCAGTCATTTTTCTGCAAGTTTTCACCTACTTTAATAAAGAAAAATAAATTTTATTACCTTTCTATTAAATATATGTTATAATAAAACATCTTATTCTTGAAAGGAGACAGACAAATGGATAAAAGATTGATCAATTATATCTTTCAGACAGTTTCTGAATGTAATACATTTCTGGAATGTGCTTTAAGAAATAAAAATGATCTAACGGTATCACTACACTTCTCTAATCAGGCCTTCTTCTGCATTAAACAACTTCAAAATTTAATTTATTCCAGCGGGGTAGAAACTGCATACTTTGATTCTTATTATCAACATTTTATATTTTTAAATCAAACATTTATTGAAAATACGTCTCATATTCAGGAATATGAAATTTTGAAATCCAAATGCAAGGATTTTGAAGATAACTTAAACTTTATGATTAAACAAGATATTACTGCATCTGAAAACATGTTTTTCATATGAGCATAAATATATTGTTTACACTTCCTATTGAAGCTGCCTTATTTTAAGGCAGTTTTCTTATTTAGCTGCATTCCGGCGCTATATACATATCTTTTTATTCTTTTTGATTAAATAAGGAACTGCTTTCTATATTTTTGTTAGTAGAAAGTCTGATTTTTGCAGATTTTTATATTACAGATACTACAAAATTTATCTCCAGAATAATTCTGTTAGTACCCATATTCCAAATGTCAGGCCTATAAAATATGAAAGAATATTGTATTTGCCTGAAATACTTCTTAATCCTATTTTCAATGCACTTTTTTTAGGGCATTCAGTGATACAGGATAAGCAGTTTATACATTTTGGGCTTACTATATTTTCACATTTAGAAATTTTTATATTTACCGGACAGGCTTTGTCGCATTTTCCGCAGTTTACACATGTTCCATTATCTCTTTTTATAGTCAGGACTCTTCCCATTCCTAATATCCCGAATTTAGCTCCCGCGGTGCAAAACCATCTGCAATAAGGTCTTTCTATAAAAAGTGAAAGTACGAGAAATGCCGCTAGTATAATCAGTGAAAAAAACATTATCTGCTCCCCTTTCAATGCACTAAACACTGCTCCTCTGGCATCAAGCGGATTGACAATAAAGAGAACAGCTGAAATCAAAAATATATAACGTATCGATGATAATATTTTATCAACTTTCTCCGGAACATTATAAGTTTTTTTTATGATTCTTTTTCTTAATTTATCTATATATTCCTGTAGTGTTCCAAACGGACAAACCCATCCGCAATAATAACTCCCTACTAAAAATATGGCTCCCAGTACAAAAATTTTTGATATTGAATGATCTAAAATCGCTATGGAAAATATCATAAAACCTAAAAATAGCATTTGTATTAATATTCTGAATTTAATTAGTTTTTTCATGGATATGTTCTCCTCTCTAATAATACATATACTTTAACATGGTAATATGGCAGTTTCGTGTTTTCTGTTTTTAGTTTGAAATTCCCTAAAATATTTTTTTTATTCGTATGCTGATTTTTACTTGCTTTTATCTTTTTTATTATTTGTGTTATAATATTTATATCTTGTAAAAGGAGGCTGATTATGAAACTTAGTGCTAGAAATCAATTCAAAGGTAAAATTATCTCTATTACGGAAGGTGCCGTAAACGGAATCGTAACACTTGACATTGGCGGAGGAAATATAATTACTTCTACAATTTCAATGGATTCTATTAAAAGTCTGAATTTGAAAGTTGGTTCAGATGCTTATGCAATTATCAAAGCTACATCTGTAATGGTTGGTATTGATGATTAACAGGAACTTTCTTTTATTTTCATGTTTCTAAAATATTTGATTTTCTTTGTGAAGCAGGCATTCTGTGATTAATACAATTTAATATATGTTATATTTACTTGGATTTTAAATATAACACACTAAAAAAAGGACTGTATTAAATAGAAATTTTTAAACACATGAACACAATATATCAATTTTATTGAGCCTGTGATAAAAAGTCTGTAAATAAAAAAATCTTTTTATGATAAACTAAAAACAGGAGGACTTTATTATGAA
>NZ_JAMZGM010000026.1 GCF_024158605.1 Sebaldella sp. S0638
ATTTCGGACACCTGCCTTCTCTCAATTAGTTTACACAATCAAGATTTTTGTGTCCACTTTTTCATACTAACACCAAATACTGTATTTCTTTCTCCCTTTATATTTACTGTGTTTGTTCCTGTTGCATTCATGTTACTTCCTGAATCAAGATATACCCCTACTGAATTATTTTTATTCATATTCAGGGTCATATTAGATATATTCAGATCACTGTTTTTTGCATAAAGTCCTGTTCCTGATTCTCCAACACTTATTGTACCTCCGCCGCTTACAGTGGCATTATCTGCATAGACTCCTGTACTTCCATTAGAAAGTGACATATCTACAGTACCGTTTGATAAGTTTAGAGTTCCTGTACTTCTCACTGCTCCGGTTTTATTGTTATTTACATAAATACCTGTTGCTTTTTCAGAAGTGTTCGCAGTTATGATTCCGTTATTTGTTACATCTACTAGTCCATTTCCATAACCTGCATCAGGCTCAGCAGGATTCTGATAAGAAACTGCATATATTCCCACTCCGCTGTCAGCTATATTTATATTCCCGTTATTAGTAATAACAGAACTGTTTTCACCGAACAAGCCTGCGGAATTCTTTCCTGTTACACTTACATTTGAAACATTATTAATTATTCCGTTATTCGTATATATCCCTACTGACTTATCGCCGGAAAGATTTATAGTTCCGTTATTCTCCATTACTACATAAGTATTTCCGCCCGGAGTCCCTCTGTAAGTATCTTTTCCTCCTAATGCTATCTGATTGTCCTGTGTTCCTGTTATGACAATACCTGATTCTACTGTAATTCCTGTAGCTGCTTTATCAGTATTAGCATAAAAATCATCAGGATCATCAAGATTAATTGTTCCAGTACCGTCTAACACCAAAGTACCCTTATTTAAAAGTGTGTTTCCGCCATTTCCTGATATACTTCCAAATAGTCCTGCACCAGTATCAAGATTTTCTAATTCGCTCAGTTTTAATGTTCCGTAATTATTAAGAACGAATAATCTCGCATCATCAAGTACATTTACATTTAAGTTGTTAAGACCTGCAAAATTTGCATTCAGATAATTGTACAGTGTATCCTGCTGCATTTTTGACGAATCACCGTCATAGACAAAACCTATACTTCCGCCTGACAGATTAAGAGTCTGGTTTGCTCCTGAAAAGTTTACTTTTATTCCGGCAGTTCCAAGTGCATATGCGAAAACAGAATTATTTTTAACATTGTATGTATTACTTCCGTTTAAATTAATACTTCCTCCGTTAGCCATGATAAGAGTTCCCTTATTGCTGACCTCAAATGTTGCATCACCTGTAATATTTATATTTCCGTCTTTATTATACAGAACTACACTGCCTTCACCAAGAGCTTTATATGTCCCTCCTTCAAGAAAATTAATCTCAGATTCTCTATTATATATAGCAGCAGAATTATCACCATGTGTGATTACCGAAATGGATTTTGCTGCTCCGTCTATTGTATTATCAAGTTTCGATCCCAGAGTATAAAGAACTTTACTAAATGTTTTATTTATTGAGTCATTGTATAGTCCGTGTGAATACTCCCCGTATGTTTCTATATTTCCTGTAAGATGGGCTATACCTCCGTAATTATACAAAGCTAGTGTATTATTTACCGGCTTATTTGCTGTTCCGACATTTATATCCGGTTTTATATATAAAATAGGGACAGAAGCATAAGTACCATTACTCATATTACCTTTATTATAAAAAACTACATTGTTTGAACCTGAATCCGCATCAATGGAAGAAACTACAGAATTATCCATGTAAGTTTCAAGTAATGTTGATGTTGAACTAAACGTCTTGCTTGTCATATTATATGAATTGTTGCTGTCATTTAGAAACAAAACACTGTTTTTGGCATAATCTCCAAATTTTATATCATAATCCCTGAAAATTGCTGTTGATGTTCCGGCAGATCCGTTAGGTCTCGTATATATATAAAGACCAATGGAATTTTCGACATAATTTGGATCATTATTACTTATATTTCCCGTGTAACTGTTTTTTTCTGTTCCGATAGTTACTTTGAATATTGAATTTTCAGCTTTCATATTAGTAGGTGTATAATAAACCCCTATGCTGTTGTCACCATGTATATTGATAGGTTTCTCAAGCAGAATTTTCGAATTTGTCTGATCGCTCCCAGGTGTATATCCGCTTAAAGAAGAATAAACCATTTTTATACCCAAACTATTTGAACCATACATATCAATACTGCCTCTGTTATATGCAGTTAGATATTTCCCTAAATTGACACCTCCTATATGAAACCCGGTTGAACTTGGTGCCCTGAATTCCATTACTCCATCATTTCCCATAATAAGTCTTTCGCCTTTAGTACCCAGAGTAGCAGAACCCTGAAATGCAAAACCAATTTGTTCTTTATTCCTTGAATCAGCATATTCTCCTATAATTGTACCGTCATTTACCAGTAAATAATCATTTCTGTTTCCAGTCTGATTATTTTTATTCATTAACATACCCGCTACTATATAGTTACCAGATATAGTAATAGTCCCGCTGTTTCTAAGGATAGAAAACGGCACATTTGCCGCAGAATCCGGATACGCCATAGAACCGCCGAAAGCATAATCAGCATCTGCATTAAGAGCTGACCGGTTTGAATTCAATGGGTATTGTAACATTATAGGTGCATATTGATGACTGCCCGTTGTATTATCATAGGATGTATAATTTATATTTACAGCACTGCCTATTCTTATACTAGGTGATGATGTAGAAACTACCATCATAGCTGCCATGCTGTTAATAGAATTAGAATCTGATGTTGGAATAACAGCCGGCTGATTTAGTGTAGCATCGGCTAATGCAGTAGGATCTATACTTCCCACAGCATTATCAAAACTAAAAGAGGCACTGTTTACAGAATTTGTAATATTTCTGTTAAAAGTATAGTCACCGCTTTCCAGATTATAATTCGAAAATAAACCGCCGTTCCACGTCTGTACTGAAGTAAGCCCAGGATTATAAAATGTCTTATCATACATAGAAGACGAGGAAAACAAACTAGCTGCTGATACTGATACAGTGGGCTGATCAATTATTACAACCGGCAATTCCGGTATAACAAATTCCGGTATTGTTATATTATTACTATAACTTACCTCAGGAATAGCGGTAGTATTTTTATTTATATTTACTGCCGGAGACTTTACCGATACACCATTTATATTTATATTACTATTGTCTATAACCACATTTGGCATACTTATACTTACGTCTATTGTGCCGGATGTGGAAGGAGTCGGTATTTCATTTACCTCTTTTTCTCCTTTTCTGTCTTTTACATTATAGAAACCTGAAAAGAATATCTGCCATTCCAGATATTCAGGCTTCACAATATAGTCACTCTGTAAATACAGATCTTTTAATTCTCTGTTTCTCTGATTCAATACCTTTTCCAGCAGCTTATAATTACTGCTGTTTGATATATTTTTATCAAGATTTTTTGTCATCTTGTTATACATGTTTTCATATTTATTAAATTCATTACTGCTGCCGACTGCTGTAGCACCAGCTAATGAATTTAATGCTAAAAACATCAATAATTTTTTATTTCTAAACATTTTTTATTACTCCTTCTTTGTTTGCAACTACAAACATTCTTTAGAAAATTTGTCTTATAACTTATTTTATTCCATCTTTTCATCAAAATCAATCTTTTTAACAAACAGTTAATTTGCATAATTTATGTTTAGATACTTATTTTATTTTATTTATTTTATAAAAAAATCTATTAAATAAAAAAACAAATAATTATTATCACTTTATTTTCAGGCAAAAAATGAATTTAGTTTTCAGTTTTTCTTTTATAAAATTCTATTTATTTTTATTTTATATCATTCATATTTTGTATTTTCAATTTATGATCAAACCCAAAAATAAACTTAAGTTTATAAAAAAATTAAAAAAACATTAGAATATTTATTCTAATGTTTTATAAACTAAACTTATTTTATTTTTTTACTGAACAAAACTTTTACTTCGAGTATCCGGAATCCCTTTCATTATGAATAAATTCAGGGTCTTTAAAATGCTCTGTAGGATCTGCTGCCATACAACTTATTAATGATGTTAAAATTGCTAATATAATAAAAATTCTCATATTCATCGCCTCCAAACTGCATCATTGTTTATACAAGAATTTTATATCAGAATCTAATAATTGTCAAATAAAATCTATAACAGAATAATTTCATTTTTCATTATTTTTTCTGCTTTTGCTTTAAGTTTTTCAAGATCATCTGTATTTGGAAGGGGTAATAATTTTTCCTTAAATTCTTCTTTTACTCCAAAATGTCTGTAAGCTATTATTTTATATCTTACTTCAGGATAATCCTTTAATATCTCTGCTGTTTTCATTATTGTCTCTTCGGCGTTTATCATAGAATTAACCACGGTTCTTACTTCAAACATTTTATCTTTTTCCAATAAAAACTTCAGATTTTTCAGCACTTTATCATTGATTACACCTGTAAGTTCCTTATGCTCTTCTGAATCCCATGCTTTTATATCCAACATAAATTTATCTGTTATTTCTATAAATTCTCTGTATTTCTCAAGGCTTATATCTATACCGCCGTTAGTATCAACAAAAGCACTCAGATTCATCTTCTTTACTTCTTTAAAAAATTCTGTTATAAAGTGTGCATTCAGCGTAGCTTCTCCTCCGCTTACAGTGACTCCCTGTATAAATATTTTTACTTTTTCCACTTCTTTTATTAAATCTGTCACAGTATACTTTTCAGTTTTCGGGCTGGAAAAAAATCTGCATGTTTTTATACATTCATCACAGTCTATACATATCTTTTTATCCCATTTTACGATTCCGTCTTCTGTTTTCAGAGCGCTAACAGGGCATACCCGCACACATTCACCACAGTTATTGCAAAAATGTATAGTTTCAGGATTATGACAATATGTGCATCTAAAATTACAACCCTGAAAAAATATTGCCATTCTGTTTCCCGGACCGTCTACATTTGAAAATTTTATTATATTATTTACTACAGCGTACATATTGTTTCTCCTCAAAAAATAAGACCTGGAATGTAATTTCCAAGTCTTATTATATATTTTAATGTCTTAATTTTCTATCAAAGGCTTTTGCATTATCTCTTGCACCCATACCAAGAACTGTAGTATCAGCAAGAACAGCTTCTCCTTTTTCCAGCTTTGCTATTTCTGATTTTTTCACGAGATATCCAGTAACTCTTACTACGTCACTGTCCTCGCTATACACAGAAATAAATCTCAGATCTGTGGAGTTAAAAGCTCCTCTTATTATATCCAGTATTGCCTGTGGATTTTTCTTATATGTCTCATCAAATGTAAAGATGTCACCTATTCCGCTTGGAAAGTATTTGTGGAAAGGTGCGCTCTGTACAAGATGATTCCATATTTCAGGCTCTTCTCCCACAGGAATTCTGCATCCCGGTGAATCAGACGTATCTGTATCTATTCCCACCTGTGCATGAAGCAGGTGATTTCCATCAGTGAAAGGACAATATTTATTTTTATGACCTTTTACTTTTTCATTTAATTTTTGTATAATCTGCATTCCCAGCTGATTTGCCTTTTCGGAATATCCGAATCTGTCTTCCTGGTTTTCAGCCTTCAAAAGATTATTTACACATTCTGCAAGACCTACCACACCGAATAATCCTGTAAATTTATCTCTTTCGATCAAACCTTCCCTTGCAAGAAAATTAGATTCAAAGAATGGAGTTTCCTCTACGATAAATCTTACTCTTTCATCTATATAACCAAGCATAGTATCAGCAAGATCAGGAAGCACTTCATCCATAAACTGTTCTACACTGTCAGCTTTTTCAGATAATTCACCAAGCTTTACCCTTACCAGTGTATAAGCTCCTCCTCCTACTTTCAGCCCGTTATAACAGCTTACTATTCCGTACTCTCCCTTAAAATCTTCTGAATATACTTTATGATTAGCAAAACTTGGTTTTGCAGTAACAAGTGATGTTTCCACAGAGGCAATTGCCAGTCTGTCACTTGTTTCATCACTGTATTTCAGTGTAAGATTAGGTGTAGGAAGCTGTAACTCTTCCATTACTCTTAATATAATAAATGCCGCTTTTGTTTCTTTAGGCCCTATATTTGCATGGCAGAATGAATCTGTAATTGTAGTGTCTATATGCTTCAAAAATAATTTTATAGCTCTGTATGCCTCTTCTTCATCTTTTACATACGGCTCCAGCAAATAGTCCAGATTACCTAGATATACAGGCATTGTTGTAATTGATGGAACATGTTTGTAAAGCATTAATAAATTATGTGTTGCTTCCCAAATATCATTTGCCGGCTCTATTCCCAGAAACTTGGAACCGTTTTTCATGAACTTCCCGTAATCAGGAACTATGTATCTAGGCCTGAAAGGTGCGTTCCCTTCGAATAAATCACATATTATTCCTTCATCTCTGTATTTTTGTGCTTTTTCACTGATATTCAAAACATTCAGACTGTTTTCGCCTTCTTTCGCAAGATTCATTACTATCTGCTCATATGTTAGTGTCTTATTTTTAATAATGTCTAATGCTCCCATATTCTCACCTTCTCAAAACTTGATTTAGTTACTTTATCTGGTCTCTCGTAGGATAAACTACTATTTCGCCAGATACTATTTTTCCTTTTATATCATTTAATTTATCAATATTTTCCTGACCAATAACTTCTTTTGTAAATTCAAAATCTGTAAGCCCCAATCCGTCTTCTTTCAAACCGTATTCATAGACTTTTCCTTCAAATTTATCTTCTGTTACTTCTTTTACTGAATTAAACACTGCTGTATCCACTTTTTTAATCATTGATGTAAGTATAGTTCCTTTTACCAGCCCGTCCTGATTAGAATCTACACCTATTGCATATATTCCTCTGTCTTTGGCAGCCTGGAATACTCCGCTTCCGCTTGCTCCTGATGCGTGATATATTACATCTGCTCCCTGATCTATAATGGCTCCTGCTTTTACCTTAGCTGACGCAGGATCATTAAATGCATTTGTTCCACCTATATACACAGGTAAAAATTTTATATCAGGCTTAACATACTTTGCACCCTGTTCAAATCCTATTTCGAATTTCTGTATTACCGGAGCTTCTGCTCCTCCTACATAACCTACTACATTTGACTTAGACATCATTGCAGCTAAAGCACCTGCTAAAAAAGATCCTTCATGTTCTTTGAATGTAAGTGATGCAACATTAGGCATTCCTTCTATTGTCTCATCTATGATAACAAACTTTTGTTCCGGAAATTCTTTTGCTACATTTACTAAAGCATCTTTCATAGTGAATCCTGTAGCCACTATTAAAGCATAATCTCCTGATTCTGCGTATTCTCTCAGTTTATTTTCTGCTTCTGTGTTCGGGTCTTTTGGTTCATATTCGTCATAAGTGATACCAAGTTCCGCTTTTGCCTTTTCCAAACCTCTTTTTGTAGCGTCATTATACGAGTTATCCCCTAGTCCTCCCGTAGAATAAACCACTGCTACTTTTACATTTGCATCTTTGGCAGTTCCTTCCGCAGCTGCTGTTCCTGCAGTTTCACCATCGGTGCTTTTTGATCCGCATGATATTAAAAATAACATCATCAAAGTTAAAATGAATAGTGCCTTTTTCATTAATCCTCCTAAAATATCTTTTCTACAACTAAATTATAACCCTCTTTCCTGCTTTTGCCAATTAATTTTCACAGACTTCTATATTATTTTAGAATTAATTATTTTAATGCAATATTTTTTTATTTTAGTTTAGAAAAAATATCAGACAGCATTACAAGGCTTTATCATGACAATACTATTCCTTACAATTGTATATAACAACATTTTTTAAACATAAGTTTATAAAATAGAAATTATAAAAATATTTTTATTTTAAGTAATTTGAGAAGAATAACAGCTGAAATTTTATTTCTTCTCTCCAATAATCCCAATTATGTTTTCCCGGTCTTTCAATATAAGTGTGTTTTATTCCTGCTTCAAGCATTTTTCCGTGGACTTCCCTGTTTATATCAATAAAAAAGTCTTTATCTCCGCAGCTTATTACTATATTAAATTTTTTGTCCGTAAGCTTATCAAGGTTATTTTTTACTGCGACACTATCCCACAGCTCTTTATTATCTTCATAGTTTCCAAAAACTTTCCGTAAATTCCATTTATTATCAAAACCGCTTATTTCTACTGCTCCGCTCATGCTTCCCACATTTCCGAAAGTTTCGGGATAATGAAACACTGCATTAAAAGCTCCGAAACCGCCCATGCTGTATCCTGTTACTGCTCTTCCGCTTCTCTTCTTCACTGTTTTATACTTTTTATCTATATATTCCGGAACCTCTTTTCCTACATATGTCCCGAATTTTAGCTCAGAATTTATCTTGCTGTCATAATACCATTTATTCAGATTTCCGTCAGGCATTACTATTATAAAGTCATATTCATCGCTAAGCTTCCCTATTTCAGTATGATAATTCATGCTGTCATAATCATTCAGCCAGCCGTGAAGAATATAAACCACTGAATATTTTTTACTTGTTTTTCCATAAGTTTTTGGTGTAATTACTGTTGCATTAAAAGTTTTATTCATGGTACTGCTGGTTATTTTTTCCACCTGAACGTTATAAGGCAGAAGTATAAATGATAATATCAGCATTAAAAATCCCACAGTGAGCTTCATCTTTGTTCCTCCGTTTTTTCTGTTATAAAGAGAAAGTACCCTGTTAAAAAACAGAGTACTTTTCTATTATTATCTTGTTGATTTTATCTCTATTTCACCATCAGCAATTTTCTTTTGTATTTCTTCCAGTTTCTTGATGTTTTCTTCACCTATTTTTTCTCTAGTAAATTTGAAATCTGTTAATCCGACTCCGCCTTCTTTCATACCGTATTCATAGATTTTCCCCTCAAATTTACCATCTTTAGTTTCATTAATAATATTGAAAACAGCTGTATCTACTCTTTTCAGCATAGAAGTAAGAATTACGCCTTCTGCCAGTCCGTCCTGATTAGAGTCTACTCCGATAGCATAAACACCTTTCTCTTTAGCCGCCTGGAAAACACCTTTTCCACTTGCACCTGCAGCATGGTAAATCACGTCTGCACCTTGAGAAATAAGAGCTTCTGTTCTTGCTTTAGCAGAAGTAGGGTCATTAAATGCATTTGTTCCGCCAACATAAACTACAAGTACTTTTATATCAGGCTTTACATATTTTGCACCCTGTACATAACCAACCTCGAATTTTTGGATAAGAGGTGATTCTGCTCCTCCTACATAACCTATTACATTTGATTTAGACATCATAGCTGCAAGAGCTCCTGCAAGGAATGAACCTTCATGTTCTTTGAAACTTAATGATGCTACATTTGGCTGACCTTCTATTCTCTCGTCGATTATTGCGAATTTCTGATCAGGGAATTCTTTAGCCACATTTAATAATGCATCTTTCATACTGAAACCTGTTGCTATAATCAAGTTGTACTGTCCGCTTTCAGCATAAGTTCTTAACTGATTTTCTGCTTCAGCACTAGGATCTTTTGGTTCATATTCGTCATATGTGATTCCAAGTTTTGCCTTAGCTTCTTCCAGTCCTCTTTTTGCCGCATCATTAAATGAATCGTCCCCAAGCCCTCCTGTAGAATAAACTATTGCTACTTTCATATCGCTTGCCGGCGCAGCTGTTTCTGTTTTAGTTTCTGCGGTACCGTCTTTCGGTGCCTCTTCTGTCTTCTTTCCGCATGATACCAGAAATAATAACGACAGTGTTAAAACTAATAAGATTTTTTTCATTACTTTCCTCCTAGAGTTTATGAAATTTTGATTTTATTAAATTTATTACATAAAACATTTAATAATAATACTTATATAAAAATGAGGCTCCAAATCAAATACAGGGTTACCTCAGTTTTATT
Source organism: Sebaldella sp. S0638 (assembly GCF_024158605.1). NCBI lineage: Bacteria > Fusobacteriati > Fusobacteriota > Fusobacteriia > Fusobacteriales > Leptotrichiaceae > Sebaldella > Sebaldella sp. S0638. The sequence continues at coordinate 9,978 of NZ_JAMZGM010000026.1, forward strand.
TTTTAATGCATATTACAGGAAAAATATCCCTATAAATGACTGTTTATTTTATCTTTTATTTCGTCTTTTGTCAGGAATCCTATCATCTGTTCTGCAACTTCCCCGTCTTTGAAAATGAACATAGTCGGTACACTTCTTACTCCGTACTCAGCTGCCAGATCTCTTGACTGATCCACATCTACTTTTACTACTTTATAATCAACTTCTTCTGATAAATCATCCAATACTGGTCCGAGCATCTGACAAGGACCGCACCATGTAGCAAAAAAATCTACAAGAGTTATTCCTTTTGCACTTACCACTTCACCTTTAAAATCTTCACCGTTATAATGAAAAACTTTGCTCATTTTATATTCCTCCTAGATCTAAATTATCGCTTTTATCTTATACTAAGTTTACTATACTACCCTTTATTTGTCAATATTCCGGAATTACTTAAATATCTCCCCTGCCTCTTTATACCACAGAATCAGGTCTAATTTGTCCATTGTAATTTTTGATTTTTTGGAATATTCTCTCATTTTACTCTCTATTTCATAATAATTTTTTTCTGTAATAGACTTAGGTACTTCGTCAATTACTCCCAAAGCTGCTATATTCCGAAGTATATGTCTGTCCAGAATAGCTATATCACGTCCGAATCCCAGATTTCTCAAAAGATGGTTAGCTTCTTTCATACCCATACCCTTGATATTATCAAAAATCCATTTTCTTGTCTGGAATACGTCGCCCTGCTCACTGAGAATTGTCTTCGGCATAAGCTTGCCGTCCCTTGTCATAAGGTTTCTCAGCTCCACGAGATACTTTGCTTTATTATTCTTAAATCTCACAATATTAAGATGTTCTGCTATTTCTTCAGCTTCACCGTCAAACAGCAGCCCGTTTTCCTTTAATATACCTATTGCCTTCCATGCATTTCTGGCTTTAGACTGCGGCGTCAGTACGCAAAAAGCGACTTCGGCAAAGATATCTTCTTCACCTCCCTTTTCCCAAACCTCCTTAAATTCACCCAGTCTTTTATCTACATCATTCCCTATTTCCTTGTATATCTTTTTTATTTCACTGTCCAGTTCTTTATTTACCTTCATTTGTCCTCACTTTGTCAAACTCTTTTATTATATACATTTTACCACATTAATTTTAAAAATGAAAGTTATTTGCATATTCAAATTTCATACTTTTAAAAGAAATATTCTCTAACTCTGATAGTCTGTACTTTACCCATTTTTCATTTCTAACTGTTTTTATTTAATAATTAATTTTAAAAATAAAATTTTTACATATTTTGATACTTAAAATTCTAATTTGAATTTTTGCTGTATATATAATCTGCGAGCCTGTCCATTTCGCCCCACTTCATCAGCCATCCGCTTATATTTGCCCTTGATCTGTTTCTATAAACCAGTGTGATATTTGTACATAATGCGGCTCTGTCTGCTGTCTTGTTTATTGTTTTTACATTTACTATCTCTACTTCTTTTGAAGTGAATATACTTTTTACATAGACATAACTCTCATCAATAATTATTCTTTTTCTTTTTATAACCATTCTGAACAAAATCTGAAGCAGTATAATCAGAATTAACGTTCCTCCAATAGTCAGCCAGAGTTCAGGTGCGGCATTTTTCACATCCCTTATTACAATGTCAGGTTTATTTATAAGCCCTATAACAGGTACCATAAGTAATAAAAACCACATTGCAAAGGCTGTCATGGATAATATCCCTGCTGGAAACATCATTCCGAACTTTGACGGCTTTAATATATCACCGGATTTTAACTTAGTCACTTTTCCTCTCCTTTATTTCTCTGTAAGTATTTTTTTCATAAATATATGAAGGATGGTATAAACCTGTGGGTTCATAATATTCATCCCCTGTATAGGTGAACCCGAGTTTTGTCAGAAGTTTTGCCGAGGCTGCATTAGCCGGATTATGCCCTGCAAAAAGCTTTTCCGCCCCTAATTTTTCAAAAGCATATTTTATCATACCTTCTGCTGCTTCTTTTCCGTATCCCTTTCCCCAGTATTCAGGCTTTAGATGAAAGCCTATCTCGAAAATCTTTTCACTGTTTTTATACGGGCGCAGTCCGCAGCATCCTGTGAACTCGCCTGTTTCCAGCTCAAAGACAGGCCAATACTGTATACCGTATAATCTTTCATTTTCTATTTCCAGATTTAATCTCTCCGATGTTTCTTCTCTGGTAAATATTCCAGATGCTGACAGATATTTCGTCACTTTTTCATCTCCCCACAAAGAATACGCTGTCTCTATATCCTCTTTTTTCCAGTGTGAAAATCCCAGACGTTTTGTCTTTAGAAAATATTCTCTCATTATTTTCCTTTCTATTTCATAAGTTTATCTCATTAATCAAAATCTCTGTTAAAAAAATTCCTGATTTCATTTATATTCAGACTTTTCTGATTTTTCCGGTGTTTTTTACAGGGTTTCTTATAAAAATTATCCAAACAGCAGTATTCCCGCTATAATAAATAAAGTGAACAATGCTGCCTGTATACCGCACATAAGCACTATAATAACAGACAGTATTCTCTTTTTACTTAGTATAGCCATAATCAGAGAAAGCACCATAATAAAAAAAGGAAAAAGTGTATTTAATGAAAAAAAAGCCCCGTTAGACAGGTCAATCATTCTATTTCTTCCATATGCACCACTTACCCAGAGACCTATTTGAATCATATTCAAAAGCTGTAAAATATAACTTCCTATTTGAATTTTCCTTACCATTTTTCACTCCTTAAAAACATTTGTAATGTGTTAATTTATGTTTTGATTTCATATTATACTATATTTTAATATAAAAAAGAACCATCGAAGTTCCAAGCCTTCTTAAATAAAAGAAAAAATCAAAATATCTGCTGTTAGTTGATATTTCGTATATCATGTTACCTCATTATCCAGCCATATCTCAATATCTTTTTTCATTTCAAGCACTGAATTATCCAAAAGAATGCGTATTCCCTGACAGCCGCCCTGACAAGGCTCGTTACGCAGTTTTCTGTCACAGCCATATCCTTGTGAAATTTTCTCTTGTAAATATAGAGGAAAGCTTTTTATAACATCTGCATATTTATCTGTTTTTTTCGCTCTTACAACTAAACTATAGCCGTATTTCACAGATAAACTAAACTCCCATACCCTTTTCTGAAAGATATCCCGTCTGGACAAAGTTTTCTTGCTCTTCTTTGTATTCGCATAAACAAAATGATTCGCATCATCATAAAGCGTTACGCAAGTCATCTCCATATCTGTATAACGCCGGTGTAATTCCAGCGCGAATTCTTGAAGCTTTTCAGGCAAAGGCTGTAGAAAATCTTTTAAAACATCAAGAATATCAGAATCTTCCACTTTTATAGTTCTGTAATCATACCGTAACAGGTTATCAGCATTATTATGAAATCTTACCCATAATTCCTTCGCCGCTATTGAAAGAGCTTTTAGACCTGTGAGCATTTTGGGATTGTCAGGATACGTTACTTTGAAAAGCTGCCCTTCCGAAAAATCAATTTTCTTTGTATCTAAATCAATATCGGAGAAAACAAAACCGCATAGAGTTAAGAACTTTAGACATTCAGTCTGTTTAGAAAAAGGTATTTTGGGTTTTGATGCAGTGAACAGCGGCATTTTATCAATTAATAATGAATTGCCGTTTTCAGAAATTTTGCCGTGAAAGCCTATTTCAATTAACAGGTGATTAATATTATTCAGAAATGGATAATCCTCTAAGTTTTTTGTTTTGCGCGGTTTTGAATATAAATGTCCGTCTGAAATCAAGCGGTCACAAAATATATGCAGATAATCTCTGAAAGCTATGATGCCGTTCCGTATATTTTCTTCGCTTGCAATATTCTCAAATATGGGCTTTAGTGCATAAGTTTCAGGTATATCTGCCGGTATCATATTCTTAATATATAAAGCATATTCGTTAATTGGCTTTTGCATTACTGTTTCACCATGATCTGAACTCATTCTATCACTCCTTTTATTGATTTTTTTGCATATATATCCTAAATCTTGTATAAAATTTCTTAATTGCTGTATTTTTTATCTTTCATACATTATTTTTTTATGCTTCACTCTTTAGTCTTTCTCTCATTTTCCTTTTAATTATACCCTACTTTCAGGCATATTAAAAGAACCTTTTCAGGCTCTTAAAAAGTTTTATTTAATTAATTTATTATATCTTATTCAAATAATTCAAGTCACTCTGATAATCTATATTCTCCCCTACCACTTTATTCCCGCCTTAATTCCGATTCTTGCTTCCTCAAGTTTATTTATCTGCCCTTCCAGATACGCTTCAAGATATCCTTTATCCTTTTCTGTTATTTTAAGGTTTGTAGTCGCAGCAAAATCATTATTTGTATACTTTGTATTATTTAGTATATTATCTACTGTTTTAGATACTATAACATCTGGTATACTGTTTATAGCTTCATTTTTATTATTGGTATTTTCTACATTCAAAGCTGTCCACAGCAAGTCTGTTTCCGGCCAGAATAATTCTATAAAAAATTTCAAAACACTGTTTTTAGTATTTGCTAAAACCCATGTTCTCAGAGTATTCAGCAGTAAAACAAGCTTTACTTTATTTAGTACATGTTTTCCGTAAATATTCAGTAAGTTTACCAGATATTCCGTCACTTTATCAAGTTTGTTTTTTTTGTAAAGAATATATGCGGTTCCTCCTATTAGTAATATAAGTATAGTTATTATGAATGTATTCATTTTTTCCCCTCCCTGAATTCTAAAACTGCTTCTGTCACAGCTTTTGCCATTGCAGCTATATTTTTATTTCCTGTTTCCAAATCCTTGCTGTTTGTAATAAAAAAGCTTTCCATCATCACAAAAGGAACTTTTGTATTCTTAAACATTGTCCATCCTCTTTGATTAAGAGCGTCTTTAGTGTCTTTGGGCTTTCTTCTTCCCTTTATTCCTCTGTCAGGAAGTTTTAGCACATCTGTGAGTTTCTTTTGCAGCAAACCTGCGAGCTTTTTCCCGTTTATGCTAGTTTCCCAGTAAAGTACCTCGGTTCCCGAAGCTTTTATATCGCTGTTCAGATGAAAGGATAAAATAATGTCGCCAGTCTGAGCTGCTTTGTTCAAATCACTTACTAATTCTTCGGTATCTGTTTTCCTCAGGATAATTTCATAATTCAGATTATTTTTCTGAAATTCCTGTATCAGATAATTTTTCACAAAATTTTCATTCCAGTGAAATTCATCTGTTTTATAATTCTGGTTAACTGCGCCAAAATCTCTTATTATTTTTCCTGATGAAGATTTTCTGCTTCCTCCGTGTCCTATATCCAACAATATTTTCATAATACCATCTCCTTTACTAATAGTAATATGTCAACTGTTTGGTTGCTTTATGACAAACTCTTATTATTTTGTTTTTACTTTTTTATAATTCATTGCGAGTGATTTTTATATTATGCGGAAGCAAAATTTCTTTATATGATAATATATTTTTGTTAGTTTATTTCAACAGCCTCAAAACTGTGAGCTGTACTTTTGAAGAAATCTTCCATCTCTTTTAATGAATTAAAGAATGTATCATGTTTATATTTGTTTTCCAGTCTTACTTTTCCTAATTCCTCGTATGCGTGAAATTCAAATTCTTCGTTTTTATATTTTCCTTTTATAAATAATCCTTTCATGGCTATTCCTCCTATTTATTTTATATAGAGATTTTAGCATTATAAATAAGATTAATCGAAGTCGAACAGCGGCTTTTTCGGGAGATTTGAAAAATTCAGCATCAGGGATTTTTCGGCATTTAAAACAATATTTTTCATTTTTCGCAGTTTTTTGAGTTTTTGAGAAAAATATTCATTTATAATTATCTTTATATTCTGAGATATAATAATAAAAAAAGGAACTATATTTTCTATTTCAATATAATTCCTTATTTATACACATTCTTCCTATGACCAATATTTAAAAGTAAGATAAGAACTGTATCATCATTAATATCTGCAATAATTCTGTAATTTCCTATTCTATATCTCCATTCTCCTGAATGGTCTCCTACCAATCCTTTACCATGTATTCTAGGATTTTCACAATTAATAAGTTTCTTTTTTATCCATCCAACAATATAAGCACTTTCACTTTTATCCATTTTTTTCAGTTGTTTTAAACATTTTTCAGTATATTCAACATTATATTTTTTTCCTTTCATAATTATAAATCCAATTCTTTTTCAATATCCGCCTGCGAATATGTTTTCGAATTTTTTTTATATCTTGCCATCTCTTTTTTATATATGTCTAAATCTATTTCATCTTCGATTTTTTCCAATAAAGTCTTTCTTATTAGATCAGACACAGATATATTATTCATCTTCGCATAATTCTCAATAACCTTTTTTTCTTCTGATTTAACTCTAGCCTGTATTGTTTGAGTATGATTTAAATTCACAAAAACCACTTCCTTCCGTAACACATTGTAACACAAGCATATTTATATGTCAATGATATACTCCTTTTATATTTTTACTCCTACAGCTTGCATTTCCATATATTTAAATGTTAAAATATATTAAATTTTTATTTTTTGGAGGGGTTATGGTTACATCTCGATTAAGAATTTTAATGGCTGAAAATAAAATAAGAAGTATTTCAGAATTATACAGGTGTTTAGACCAAAGTAACCTGTACATATCAAGGCAGACTTTGCAAAGAATAACACAGGATGAAGGTGTTAACAAAATGAATTTTGACACTATTCTAAAACTTATGAAATTCTTTAACTGTTCTCTTACTGATCTATTTGAAATTGACTGGGACACTGTTTAGTGTCTTTTTATCTACATTTTTTGGTAAATATATTTGACAATTTAACATATACATATTACAATATATTTGAGTTAAAGGAGGTGAATAAAAAAATTAAAAAAGGCATCTGACTTTTTACGGTCAAATGCCAAAGAACTATATATAATATAAACTTAACTCATCTATTATAATATATTTCTATTTTAATTTCAAAAAATAACATTAAAAAACGTTGAATTTAGAAAACAATAATATTTTTAAGAGGGGGAAATTATTTTATGAACAATAGTCAAAAAGATTTAATATTTTATTTTCTTGAAGAAATGGACTTAAATAATACTGACAGTACTTCTTTCCATAATCAAACCGTTACTTTAATTGAAAAATTTGAAGAAATCAGCCGGAATCATGACGAACTTAAAAATACCATGAATGAACTATCTGATCTTTTTATTAATCTGTGTGCATCTATAAAAGCCAGATATTTTGAATACGGTATTATAACTGCTTCGGTAATTGAAAATACACGATTTGAATAAAAATAAGGGTCTGTATCCTGTAATTTCAGATACGACCCTTTCTATTTATACTTGCTTTATTTACATCTCAAACTTCTATCCTGATATATTTTTTCCATTTTATCTTCTGCAATATTTTCTTTGTATACAGTACCTGTTTTCATATCCAGTTTTAAATAAGCTCTGTTTACAGTATGTGTATCATGATCTTCAAATACTTCATACTTATACTCTTTTCCATTTATTTCCGGACTGAAATATTTCAAATTATCTTCCGGAGAAAAAGTAAGTTTTTGTTTTATCACATTCTTTACTAACTTATCAGCATTCAAACTGCAATTCGCAAAATTCATTATCACTGAAACTAAAAATATTCCGATTATTAACTTTTTCATTTACATCACTCCTATATTTTTTTATAAAGTTCCTCCTATAATATCCACATAAAAATAATAAAGATTACTCTCTATCCATCTTACCTGAAATCCATAACGGTCTCCTACACTCATCAGGTTATATTTTCGGTCATTGCCTACATAAACCCTGTATTTTGTGTCTTCACACGTTAGCATGCCGCCCTCGGCTTTCTGATCAACATTACTTGGAATTCTTTTTTGTTTTGCTGTCACTAAACATTCTATAGAGTCAGAAGATTCCCCTTTTTGGGTTGAACCTTCAAAAGCCTCTTTTGCTGTAATAAAATTAGCTTTATTTTTAACTGCTAAGCAAACCATTCGTAGAAATATTATCTGTTTTAAAATCCCAAATTCTCTCGCATCTATTTTATTAGTAAATACATCTGTAATTATTCCGCCATTATAATCATAGTACAAATAGCTTAAAAACCTGACAATAATAAAATAATATTTTTCCCCTCTTCTTTTCCTTTGAAAAAATTTCACTCTAGATAGAACATTCACTAAATTATATTTCATTTACTAAATATAATCAAGCAAAATATATTAGGAAGTAAACACTATTTATATTGATTTTATTCAATGTTCTAATCCAGAGCGAAGGTTTTTTTTATTTCAAGTTTATAGATTCTGTGCTTTTATCTGAATCTCGGCGGTCTGGTATCAAGATGTCTGTAATTATTATAAGGTACTCTCCTATTCTCATATCTTATACATCTTCCCCGTCTGTCTTTTCTTACACATACTTTTCTATAAGTATATCTTCTGTCATTTCGTCTGTTATGCCTGTCATGTCTGTATGACCCAAATCCTACAGATGATATTGATATTAATAATATCGCCATTGCTAAAATTACTTTTTTCATATTATCCTCCAAATTTCTAATATAGTTTAAGTCTAACATTCCTATGTGAAGATAATGTGAAATAATAGAATAATTATTCCATTATTTTTTCTATCTTTAAAATTTCAATATTTACAGCTGTATAAAAAAGGCATCTGACTTTTTACGGTCAAATGCCTAGGAACTATCTATAATATAAACTGAACTTATCTATTATAATACATTTCAATTTTAATTTCAAAAAATTACATTAAAAAATGTTGAATTCAGAAAACAGTTTAAATAAAATAAGGATCTGTATCTGGTAATTTACCATACAGATCCTGTTATTATATTTCTATTTTCAAACTATTTAACTTTAACTACTGCTGGAGGTGTCCACTGTCCGCTGTTTATCGCCTCTTTAGGCCAGTAAGCTCTTACATACAGAGAGAAATCTCCGCTTTTTGGTGCAGGAAGCCAGTTGCTTTCCTTGTCTTTCGACGGTTTTTCCGCCTGGACATATAATGTCAGCGACCCGTCTTTATTATATTTCAAATCTTTATTCTTTGTACCTAATGAATATCTGTTTATATCATTCGGCTCAAAAAAGTGAGCTGAATTATATAATGTTAATGACCAGAAGCCGTTTACAGGCGGTGTCTGCCCTTTTGCAAATGTTACTGTATATTTGCTGCTTCCGTTTAATCTTACTCTGTTTGAATCAAAATCCTGATAAAAATATTTTGTTTCATTAGATTTATTTATAAAAATATTAGATTTTGCCGCTGCTGTTCTTGTATAATAATCTGTTCCGAACTCTGCTCCGTTACTTGTAGTTGTCCAGTTATCTTTCAGCTTAGTTCCGTAGTTGCTGAATTGGAACAATGGTGTTACTAATTCATTGTCAGCTTCTATTGCTCCCTGAGTGAAGGCTTCTTTTAATTTCGGATTATTCTTTACTGCTTCAAGTACAGTTTTCATAGTGGCATAAAGGCTTTCCTCCCCGGCTAACGGCGGTACATCCTGTAATATAGCAGGAAGCTCATCCACAAATTTAGCGGGGTCTACCCACTTCACTTCTTCACTTCCGCCTTGTGATGCAGCCACAGGCAATATTGGTAAATCAGCCCAGCTTCTTTCCTTCATTTTTCCGTCAAATTCTGAAAGCGGATAAATATCTATCTTATTAATAAACTGCTGTACATCTTTTTTATCTTCTGCAGTGTCATTCATGAATATTCTAGGTACTGCATATGCAATTTTTGTATCAGAATGAAATACTTTGATTACTTCTTTCGGTACCGTTCCTTTCCAGTCAGGCCCTACTATCATATAGAATCCCGGTTTTGAATTATACATAGAACCTAATTCTGCTATAGAATCTGTTCTTTGGTTTACTATCTGATAAACCCAGAATCTTCCTTTAAAATCCGGAACCTGTACTATAACAGCATCTTTGTCAAGAGACATCATTGACTGCCCGTAAACTACGTCCTGATTAGGGCATGCTACTATTCTTCCCGTAGGGTCTGCATAATCGTGAAGCATTGCAATATGATTAAGCGGTGCAGCGGGAACTTTTCCTACCTGTAATCCAATTGTAGTATTTTGTGAAGTTATCATATATCTGTTATACATATTTGCCATTGGCCAGCCCCAAAAATATGACATTTTACCTACTTCTTTTACATATGCTTCTGTAAGTTCTATGTTTTCAGCATTTACAGTTTTTGCAGCTGCGGTAGTTGTTTTCGCAGGAGCAGCGGCAGTTCCTGCCGAGTATCCCGCTGTTGTCAGCATTAATGCCAATAGCGCTACAGAAAATAATTTAGATTTTGACATGTATTTCCTCCTTGTTTTTCTAGTTATTGATCCGTTTTCTTATTTTTCTCTTAAGTTAATTTAAGTATATCCTATATTTTAAATATTGTCCATTATAGTTTTCTTAGATTTAATTATTTTTTTCTATTTTGAAAAGATATATTTTGGCTCTTGTTATCTATGTTTAAGTGTACACCCTTAAAACTCCCCTTTTTCTCAATTAAAAATATTGACTCAGAAATTAATTAATGTTAGCATAAATAAAAGAGGTGGGGGATTATGGCTATTACTATTTTAAGTGCCAGTTTTACAGGGATGAATTCATATATTGTAAATGTGGAAGTGGATATTTTTAATGGATTACCCGGTTTTTCCATTGTGGGAATGGGTGATACGGCTATTATAGAAAGCAGAGAGAGAATACGAAGCAGTCTGAAAAATATAGATGTTATTTTTCCTGCTAAAAAAGTCGTGGTGAATCTTTCTCCAGCAGATATCAGAAAAAAAGGAAGCCAGTTTGACCTGAGTATATGTACAGGAATACTGGCTAATTTAGGTTATATTGAAAATATGGCACGGCTGGAAAAGTATCTCATCTTAGGAGAACTTTCACTAAACTGCGCCGTAAAAAGCTGTAAAGGAATAATAAACGCTGTTATTCTTGCCAAAAACAATAATCTTGAAGGTATTATAATCCCATATGAGAATTACAAAGAAGCCTCATTAATAAAAGGAATAAAAATAGTTCCCGTAAAGAATCTAAATGATGTATTCAGATTTTTAAACGAAGGGAAATACTATACGATAAAAAACACAGAGCCTGAATCTGAACTTCACATTGACGATATAGATTTCTCCGATATCAAAGGTCAGTCCCATGCTAAACGAGCTGCTGAAATAGCTGCTGCCGGCGGACATAATCTGTTTCTTATTGGTGATCCTGGTTCGGGAAAATCCATGATAGCTAAAAGGGTTATCACTATACTCCCTCATATGCATGAAGAAGAAATAATAGAAACTACACGTATATACAGTATCGTAGGTATGCTCTCGCCGGAATTCCCCGTAGTTTCCCAAAGACCGTTCAGAGCTCCGCACCATACCGCGTCTACGGTTTCACTTGTAGGTGGTTCACAGCGTCCGGGCGAAATTTCACTTGCTCTAAACGGCATCTTATTTCTTGACGAACTTGGCGAATATCCCCTGAAATTACTGGAAGTATTAAGACAGCCCCTTGAAGACGGGAAAGTAACCATATCAAGGGCTGATTTTTCTGCTGTATATCCTGTTAGCATGATTCTCATTACAGCATCTAACCCCAGCCCCAGCGGATATTTCCCTGATGATCCCCGCTGCACTGATACTCTGCGTGATATAAAAAGATATATAAAGAAATTCTCTGGGCCATTATTAGACCGTATGGATCTTTATGTAGAGCTGAAAAAGCTTTCCCATACAGAGATTTTGAGTATGACTAAGGGAGAATCTTCGTCTGAAATCAAGAAACGTGTTTTAAAAGCACGTAAAATACAGTATTTCAGATATAAAAGCATAAAATTAAATAAAGATATGAAAAAGAAAGACATAGAAAAATACTGTGAATTAACTGATGAAATGTTTGAGTTTTTGAACTCAGTAATAGAAAAATTTGATCTGTCTGCGAGAGCTTATGATAAAGTATTGAAAGTAGCAAGAACCATAGCAGACCTTGAAGGAACAGAAAATATACAAATACATCATTTATCTGAAGCTTTGAATTACAGGAAAAAATAATCAGTATTTTATGCTGAATTACATATAAACGAAAGATAAGGTTTATATAAGCTTATTAGGGTCATTCTTTTTATAGCCCTAAAATATATATATTTCATAAAATAATAAAAGGTTACAAAAAGTGATAATGCCGTAAAGCAAAAAACAGAAAAATTAAAAAGGGCAAAATGCCCTTCTTCACAGTATCATAATTACTAAAAGCTCTGATTACACTGATAGAATTACTTCCAATACAGTAATTATGATTCTTTCTTAGCTTTACATTTCCGTAAAACTCTTTTTATTATATAAATTATCCGGATTAATGCATATCAAACCAAATACCATAAAGCATCAGATAAGAAACCAAAATACCCATAATTTTTATAATTTTATGTGCTTTATTCAAATTTTCCTTACTGCCTAATTCCTCTAAGTTTTCCCCTACATGCTCATTTTGAGTATTGTACTTTTTATGAAACCGAACCTGTCCGGTAAAAAGCATATACATTCCATATGGTATCCCGAGTATGCCAAGCACTACCCAAATTGTCATTGTTACAGCAATAATAATCATAAAGCTGTCTCTCTCTATATGTAAATCTAAAGTTTTAACAGCAATCCCCACTCCATATGGAACTACTATAGATAAAATAAATAAAACCACGCCTCTCTTTAAGTTTATTAATTTATCACTATATATCGCTATTGTTGTTATAATCAGAGTGATTATAAAAAAAATTATTTTTACAGCCATGATGTATTCTCCTAATCTTTCTAATGTTTTATAAATATGCTACACTTTAATATTATACACAAGCAGCAATTAAATCTGCCTTTCACCTATTTAGCCAAAATTACCAGTCCGTCTATTACATTAAATCCGTTTTTCTCATAGAATTTCTGTGCCGGATACCCTGCTTCCGTATTTAAAATTATAGCGTTCATTCCCTTTTTTTCTATATCCTCTTCAATCTCCCGTATAAACCAGCTTCCTATACCGCTGCCCTGCATTTCATAACTCACGCAGAACTCATCAATGTAATACTCTGTTCCATTAATCCACGGCTTTTTAAAACCAACACTTAAAGCAACAACTTTATCACCCAGCATTGCTGCGTAACCTGTAAAATAATTATTTCCAAAATGATTATTAAAAAAATCAACTACCTGCTCTCTGGATTCATACACATCATTCCACGGCTCTTTAGTAAATGTATTAATAAATAAATCAACATAACTGTCTATCATATTTTTCTTCATTTCCAATAAGATTATATTTTTCATATCAATACTCCCATTCCAAATTACTAAAAAGTATAACATAATTATACTGCTTTGACAATTTTAGGTTTTTTATTTAATCCATGCAGCATTTACTGCTTAAAATATGTAATTTGATTTTTTTTACTAAATAAACTATAATTGACTTATATTCAATGTCGAATAAATAAAATCAAAGGAGATCAAATATGAGAAAATTATTGTTATTTACATTAGTCTTATTTGGAATCTTGAGTGTACAATCTTTAGCATGGAATTACGGATGCGGAGAAAATATCCCGCCTGATGTGTGCGGTGCAAGCAATGGCGGTAACAGCAGCGGTGATTCATGGATTATAACGCCGACTATAGGAGCAGTTGCTATAGACCCTGACACAGGAAAATGGGCAAGTATTTCCAATACTACAGATAGAAAAGCGGCTAAAAACAGTGTATTGGAACGTTGTGGTGCTGACTGCAAAGTTATTATGGTAGACAGCAAAAGATGTGTTGGTGTTGCTTATTCCAAAGGCGATAAAGCTTTCGGCTCTGACTCTGCTACAGATAATATCGGCGGAATCGGTTATAATACACGTGTACAGAGATCTAATGAAAAAGCACTGAAAAAATGTGAGAAAAGCGGCGGAAAAAGCTGTAAAGTAATAGTAAATGTCTGTGCTGTAGAAGGAACCACTAAATATTGACTTATTTGATAAATTTACTATATATGAAAAAGAACCTGACTGTAGTTTTTCAGCCGGGTTCTTTTTTATAATATCGTTTCTGCTCTAATCGTTCCAAAACTTATTCTTCCGCTTTTCCAAAATACTTTACTTTCTTAAAATTTATTTTATTTTCTGAAATCAACAGTCCCGCAAACGTAATAATCACTCCACATACAGAAACAACAGTAAGTTTTTCTCCCAAAACTGCCGCCGCACTCAAAACTGTAACTATCGGTACTATATAAATATACACGCTTGTTTTTACGGCACCGAGTATATTAACAGCTGTATTCCATGCTGCAAAACACAAAGCCGAAGCCCCGGCTCCCAAAAATATAATATTAAATAAATTTACCGGATCTGCAAATCTGATAAATTCCCATTTAAAATCAGACATTAGTATAGCTGGAATCATAAAAAACAATCCGTAAAAAAATACACGCTTTGTACTTTCCAGATTACTATATCCGAATTTACTGGCTTTTTTCATTAGTATAGAGTAAAGCGACCAGAAAAATGCTGCAAGTAAAGCTAAAAAATCTCCCATTGGATTCAAATTCAAATTAACCATTCCGTTAAAGGATATAAGTGCTATCCCTGCCAAAGCTATAACAAAACCAATGAAAAAACTCGCATCAGGTTTTTCTTCATCTGAAAAATAAAACGATAAAATCCCTGTAAAAAACGGTGACAATGATACGATTACTCCCGCATTGGAAGCTGTAGTATGCAGCAATGCTATATTTTCCATAAGAAAATACATTGTTATTCCGCAGAATCCCGCGGCTGCGAATATAAATTCCTGCCTTACATTTTTCACTGATATTTTATGCGGACATAGTATAAAAAGAACAGTGAATCCTATAATAAAACGAAAAAACAATATTTCCACAGGAGCAAAACTTCTTAATAATATTTTAGTTGAAGTAAAAGTTGTTCCCCATACCAATATTGCAGTTAATGCAAAAAGATGTCCCGATATTTCTTTTTTTGTTCTCATTTTTCTCTCCTGTCAAATACTTTCTTTATATAATTTTTGATACTGTTTTGGTGTAAGCCCGATAAGGCTCTTAAAAAATCTTGTAAAATGGCTCTGATCAGAAAAACCTGTATTCAAAGCTGTTTCTGCCGGTGTACTGCCTTCTTCCAGATATATTCTGGCTTTCTCTATCCTGATTGTTTCCAAATACTGATAAGGTGTTAAACCATGTATTTTATTAAAATTTCTAAGCAGAGTAAACTTATTCTGTCCTGCTATTTTGCTGAAATCATCAAGTGACAGCTTCTGGCAGTAATTATTCTCCATATATCTGCATAAACGTCTTATTTCGGCTGTTGCTGTTATTTCATCATTTTGGTCCTGTTCTGTATATTTTTCAAATAACTTTTCAATAATTTTATAAAATACTGCCCTTCTTGTTTCGCTGCTCTCTGAGCCGATAACAATCATGCTGTGCAGTTCTTTCAGCAGAGATAGTATTTCATCATCTGAAAAAACTGTTTTTGAAAATACCGGCAGATAATCGTAACCATAGATTTTTTCCACAGCTTCCTTCATTACTTCTTTTTTTATATTAATGCACCGCCAGTCAAGTGCCTCGTCATTAACCTGCAAGCATGTATGACTGTCAAAAGGATTCAACACCACCATATCTCCCGGATTTATTATATAATCTTTATTTTTGCAGTACAAACGACGCTGTCCGTTTTCTACAAAACCTATAACGTAATATTCATGAAAATGATTAGGAAATTTCTGCATTATTCCATAAAACCAGTAAGCTTCTGCTTCCAGTTCCCTGTCCAAATATACCCGGCGCTTTTCAAGTCCCATTTTTTCTCCTTCCATTTACATTGAATATATAATAAAGTAAAAATTTTTTATTGAATAATATTGACTTTTTACCTTTTTCTTATTTTAGGTATGAGATAAATCAGGAAATTTCAGTTTATTGCTGTCAAAAATAATTTTATCTCTGCTGTAAACAAACAACACATTATCTCTGTCAGTTTTCAGCACATTCTGATAATGACTACCCTCATATGCAAACCCCAGCACGGCTTTTTCTGTTTCAGCTAAAGACATTATGTCTATAATATTATCCAAGTCAATTTTCTTGGAAGAAAAAACATCATATAAATAAAGTACATTTCCGTCATATTCAGCAATAACAATAATATCAAGATTTTCGATATAATACACAAAATTTTTCATAAAAAGCGTACAGTAAAACATAACAAGCTCAGGATTTCCCAGCATTGATACTTTGAATAAAGGTATACTGTCTCTGACTTTTCTGTATAAAAACTCTTTATTTTCTGAATTATTCATATCAAGTCTTTTTACTTGAGCATTCGTTTTCAAATAACTTATATCCTTAGAATAATTATATTCTTTAGCTTCCCTAAATCCCATTTTCGGATAAAAATCAAGAACACTTTTATTGGCAAAAAGATATATCAGATCACACTCTGACTCTATCTCCTTTATTACCCTTTCCATAAGATAACGGCTCAATCCCTGATTTCTGTATTTCTTATCAGTCATAACAGTTCCTATCTGCACATAATTTTTCTCTTCTCCCAAAATAGAAAACTTTATCTTATTCACAGAAACATTAGAAACTGCAGTTCCTTCATCGAACAATGTATAAGGTATGTGCTTTTCTCCCCAGTATCCGTTCTGATACCATGCTTCAAAACTAAATCCATATGTTTTCTCAGTTAATTTATTATACTCTTCCCGCAGTTCATTGTCTTCCCTGTAATCTTTTGCAAAACCGTATTTCTTCCCGTTTATAAATAAATATTCCATCTTATTCCCTCACTATAGCCGTATTTTCAGCTATTCTCCATTATTAATAAGCCTTTTTACACTTTCGTTATGCCACGGATATGGTATTACATATTTGTTTATCTTATATTTTAATTTTTTACCATCAGAAAAATTTATAATCAATGTATGACTAAGAAGCCCTTTTTTCAGTTCAAACCCGTCTATTTCATCAAAAATTTTCAAAACCACAGGATTTTTATCCTCCAAAGCTCCCAAAACCGTCACAGGCAGCATAACTATACAGTTTTTTCCTGTTCCGAATATCTGCATATCTGCAAAACCTGTTAACTTTGATAATTTATATCCAAATATAAAATTATTATAATTATTTTCAATATTATATTTTTTCAAAATTTCTTCCAATGTTTCCATTGTTATTTTAGCCATTCACACAACCTCCCTGAATAATTTTCTATCTGATTTTATTTTCTCATGTATAATCGTATCTATTTTATAATAACATTTTACTATTCTTTTTAGAAGAAAAGAATTATTTATTTTTGTATTTAAAAAAAGCCCGAAGGGCCTTTTAATGTATGTTAACTGTACTATCAAAATACTAAATTATTTCTGTAACAGTATAATGTCCTGAACTGGTAATAATATTTTCTATCAACTCATTATCAACATCTCTTGATAATTCAAGCGAAACAATACCTTCCGCAGGATTGATTTCCACCTTTTCTGTTTCTGTAAGACCCTTTAGTGCATTTTCTATTTTTGATGTGCACCCTGAACAACAAATTCCATTTATTTTAATAGATTTTTTCATTATCTGTCTCCTTTATTTTGAAATAAAAATATTATAACATACAAACTATTTTTTTGTAAGGGAATTTTTCTGCATTATTTCAAACTGCTCTAAAGGATTTCTCACAAAAACAGGGATTTTTTCTTATCTAACTCTGCGATTTCTCCGTTATAAACCATATTTCATCTGATTGTAGTGTTCCGTCACCTGAATTTCAATACTTTATTTACTATTGTGCTTTCATACTTTCTTCTAAAATACCAACAATTTCATCATGATTAAGCACTTTATAACCGCCCTCAAGAATAAAAGAACCTTTTGCAATGCCGTCCAACATATCTTCTGTAGCGCCTAATTCTTTGATACTCATTGTAAGTCCTATTTCTTTCATCCATTTCTCCATGCATGCAAGCCCTTCCAAAGCAACCTGTTCGTCACTTCTACCTTCAGGATTTACATTCCATACATTTACGGCAAAACGTTTGAATTTTGCAAGACCATACGGCATAATATGCTTATAATAAGGAATTGATATTGCTGAAAGTGTCATTCCGTGTGTTGCATCAGTATATCCTCCTATAGACTGCCCGATCATATGCACCATCCAGTCAGTAGATTTCCCTTTTGCAACAAGTGTATTTAATGCCCATGTTGCGATCCACATAATATTACTTCTTGCTTCATAATCTTCAGGATTTTCCACAGAAATTTTTGAAGAATGAATAAGTGATTTTAACAGACCCTCCATAAGATAATCTGATGTATTATCATCTTCACCTGAAAAGTATTGCTCAAGAATATGAGACATAATATCGAAGAATCCAGCAACCATTTGATATTGCGGCAAAGTAAATGTATAAACCGGATTCAAAACAGCAAATTTTGGAAATACATTTTCGCCGAATACATGACCGATTTTTAACTTACTTTCAGGGTTTGTAATAACAGAACCGCCGTTCATTTCAGAACCTGTTCCCACCATTGTCAAAACAGAACCTACAGGAATGATTTTATTATCCACATCTTCCATACGTAAAAAATATTTATCCCAAGGATCTTCATCACTGTAGACAGAAACAGATACAGCTTTTGCATAATCACAGACAGAACCGCCGCCCACTGCTAAAATAAGATCAACATTACCTTCTTTTGCTCTTCTGCATCCTTCGTATAATTTTTCTACAGTAGGATTAGGCATAACTCCGTCATCTTCAAAAATCTCTTTGTTATTAGCTTTCAAAATTTTTACGACTTCATCATAAATACCATTTTTTTTAATTGATCCTCCGCCGTAAACCAGTAATACATTCTTTCCGTATTTTGGCAGTTCTTCATTCAGACCATTTAAAGAGTCTTTCCCAAAATATAATTTTGTTGGATTTGAATAAGTAAAATTCCCTAACATATTATCTTTCCTCCTAATTTTTTAATTTATTAAATCTTTACTATTTGAAGCATTTACTTAAATATGCTACAATATTTTCAACTTAATTCAATTGTACAACTTAAAGTTAACTTTAAGTCAACAAAAATTTTTATTATTTGTGTAAGGAGATAATTTATATGTTATATAGTATAGGGGAAATGTCGAAAATGATGAATATAGCACCTTCAACACTTCGTTATTATGATAAGGAAGGACTGCTTCCATTTGTAAAGCGTTCTGACGGCGGCATCCGCCAATTCGGCGAATCGGACTTTGAATGGCTTTCCATTATACACTGCTTAAAACAGGCGGGAATGCCCATAAAAGATATAAAAAAGTATCTTGATATGATAACAGAGGGTGATTCAAACATTGGGAAACGTCTGGAGATTTTTAAAAAACAGCGTGCCAAAGTGGAGAAACAAATTGAGGAGTTAACACAGACTCTCAGAGTTCTTGAGTATAAATGCTGGTATTATGAAATTGCGAAAGAAAAGGGGTCTGTTGACCCTGTGGAGAATATGAATATTGAAGATATGCCTGAAAAATACGGACAGGTTAAAGAAAAACTGAACAGCCTGAAACTAAAGTAATATTTATCCGGAAATTCAGCTGATAATCAGAACATAATTCATGTAAAAAGTAAGTTCTAATGAACGGATTACATTTTGAAACCTGAAATTGAATCTCTCAATATTGTAAAATAAGTGTAACTGTCTGAGTATCTGAGCATACTTCTGCAATTACACTTTTTTAGCAATAAAAAATAAGCCCTAAAGCCTATTTTCTATTAAAGTTATGTAAATCAATCTCTTTCAATCAGCAGAAAAGTCAAATCATCCTCCAGCTTTTCACTTTCTGTGAATTTATATAATTCTCCCAGAATAATATCAAGTATATTATCAGAATTTTTACTTTTCAAAAGTATATCTTTTATTCTTTCAATCCCGAAAAACTCTCCGGCATTATTTCTCGCCTCTACTATTCCGTCTGTATACAGAAGAAGTTTATCTCCTTTATTAAAATCAGTGGTTTTCTCCTCAAAATTCACAATATCAGGAAAATCAATTTTTGAAAATAAGCCCAGTACCTGACCTTCTGTATTAAGTTCTTCTATTTCATCAGTATGCCCTCTCAGAAGAAAGGCACTTTCCTGTGCTGCTTTACAAAATTTCATTTTATGATTATAAAAATCTATCATTAAGTAAAACAAACTAATAAACTTACCTCTCGGAAAAACTCTTATTACATCTTCATTAAGTGTTTCTGTGAGTTTAGCTGTATCTGTTATATCATATCCATAGTTAAGAATATACACTTTAAGCATAGTTGACAATAACGAAGCCGGTATTCCATGCCCTGATATATCTGCGAACGCCACTGCAAAATTATTCTCGTCAACCTCCAGAATATCACAAAAATCTCCGCCTATATCCTGTGAAGGTTTATAAATGTATCTGATACGGTATTCCCCAAAATGAAGATCATTTTTAGGCATAAGGCTTTTCTGTATTTCAGAAGCAAGTGTAAGCTCTTTCTCAAGATTATTATAAAGTATAGTCAGCTCTTTTTCCCTTTTTTGAATCTCTCTGAAAAGTCTTGCATTTTCCTTTACCAGCTCTGACTCCACAGCTACTCTCTTTACAGCATTACTAATTTCTTCCCTTTTAAAAGGCTTTCTCACTATTTCATTTACACCAAGTCTTATAGTAGTCAGTGCCTGTTCCAGATCACTGTCATTGGAAAGAAGAATTATAGGTATATTTTTATCTAAATGCTTTATCCTTTTTATTACTTCAAAAAAATTCTTTTTCTCATCTTTATACTCAAGAATTACCACATCTTCATCTATTTTCTTTTTCATAAGAAAATCTTTTGATGAATATTCAGTTACGTTAAATCTGTCATTTGTAAGAATATTGGTAATGAGTTCTTTTACGAACTGTTCATTATTAACATTAGCAACTTTAAATTTTATGAACCTTTTCAGATTTTCGTATTCTTTATAAGTATTGAAAATAGAGAAATATTTATTATACTTTTCAAGAAGAAGCTTTTTAAATGAAGCTTCGTCTCCCACAATGAAAATTACCGGTCTCTTGCGTAAAACGGCCTCTCTTTGTATAAATAACATAAAATACAAAATTTGGGGATTAATAAAATTATCCCCAAAATCAATTAATATATTATCATTTGTCTCTTTTTCAAAAAGAGTAAAAATTTCACTCTTTGAAGTTTCTATATCTTTAAATATCACTATTTCCATATTTTTCTCCGATAATTCAGCTCACCAGATCTGCAAGTATTCCGTTTATGAAATCCGGTGTTTTATCTTCACCATATTTTTTAGCCAGTTCCACTGTTTCATTAATAACTATCTCATGTCCGGTACCTGCTTCTGTTATTTCATAAAATGACATTTTCAGAAGCGTCTTCTCCACAGTTCCCAATCTATCAAAGGACCAGCCGACAAGCTTGGATTTTATTTTATCTTCGATACTTTCTTTATGTTCGGTAACATTCTTTATGTATTCTCTCATAAATTCAATATCTTCTTCTTTGGTAATGTCATTTTCCTCAAGAACTTCTGCCAGTCTCATATCCATGTCATTATCCACAAGTTCTCTTTCAAACAACAGTTTAAATATCTCTTCCCTAAGCTTTCTTCTACCCATTTCGGTCCTTTCTTATTTTGTTTCCTGTAAGTTAATCTCTTTATTTTCTTTCTCTTCTTCTTCTTTCATTCCTGAAATTTTCAGTGTAGACTCAAATTCTGGTTTTTCTTTATAGTCCAGTATTTTAGTATCTGTATTTTCAGCATAGAAAGTATAAATTTCCTGATTTTGTATAAGTTTTTTTATCTTAAAGTATGATTTTTTCAGCTCTACCCCGGTAGAATTAAAAAGATACTCCACCAGTTCATTTTGCAGCTCCTGAAGCCTGCTGTTCAAGTCTTTTATTGAGTATAATTCCAAAACTGCATGTATTACCACGCCACGCCCTTTTTGAGCTGTTTTGGTCTTTATTGATTTTATAAACTTCTGGGCTCCGAGATACTCCTTTACCAGATTGTTTATAGTTTTATATGTTACGGTAATTTCACCGCTTTTACTTTTTATTACTTTATTTTCAGAGTACTTTGTCAGTTTGTGGACAAAATATAAAACGAAAATTATGAGATACACTACTATTAATAATACTAAAATTATTATTACCTGCGGATCAGATAAATCTATTCTTCTCTGCACCGCTTCGAGATATCCCGTTTTCATTACTACATCTGACAGACCCATTGTTACTATAATAAGACTTCCTGATATTATCGATAACCAAGCTAAAAATACTAAAAATGTTATCATTTTTGCCTCCTTAAGCTACGCTTTGTCTAATTCATATCCAATATTAATATAACAAAGTGTTTCTACATTGCCGTGATTTGTTATCCTAAAGCACAGGTTTCTATAATTCGCTTTCATCCACTATTTCTTCAGCATCCAAAGGTTTTACATCTGAATTTTCCAATTTTGGAGTATCAGCTTTTACTATTTTCTGAATATATACATTTACTTCCTGTACTTTTAATCCAGTCATTTCAGTAATTGCCTTAACTACTCTTTTCTGTATTTCTCCCGCAAGTGCCGGAAGCTGGAATCCCATTGTTGCTATTACATATAAATCTATTGTACATTCAGTTTCTCCTACTTCTACCTCAATTCCTTTATTACCCGAAGATGAAACAGATTTAAAAAATTTCGTAAATTCATTTTTAGGCTCTGCACCTGCTAAACTGTATACCCCTTCTACGTCTGAAGCAACTGAACTTGCTATTGTAGCTACTACTTCCGAAGAAATGCTTATATTTCCTAAATCATTCATATTTGTTCCTCCTAAATTTTAATTATTAAAATGTGTTTCAATAAAGTTAGTAAATATCTCCCCGCTTTCGAAATCCTCATTGTCAAGGACTTTCAGATGAAACGGTATTGTAGTGTCTATTCCTTCAATTATAAACTCCTGAAGCGCTCTCTTCATTCTAATGATAGCTTCTTCTCTGGTATTTCCCCATACGATAAGCTTAGCAATCATAGAATCATAGTAAGGCGGTATATCATATCCCTGATAAGAATGTGAATCCACTCTTACACCTGCCCCTCCTGAAGTTATGTAAGTCTCAAGAGTTCCCACAGAAGGAAGAAAGTTGCTTTCCGGATCTTCTGCATTTATTCTGCACTCTATTGCATGTCCTTTTATCTCTATATCTCTTTGTGTGAAACTCAGTTTTTCTCCTGCTGCTACTCTTATCTGCTCTTTTATCAGATCTACTCTTGTTATTTCTTCAGAAATAGTGTGTTCCACCTGTATTCTCGTATTCATTTCCATAAAATAGAAATTCCCTTTTTTATCCACAAGGAATTCCAATGTTCCCACGCTGTCATACTTTATCCCTTTGGCAAGTGCTACAGCTGTTTTCCCCATTTTTTCCCTTATGCTTTTGTTTATTCCTGCAGAAGGTGCCTCCTCTATAAGCTTTTGGTGTCTTCTTTGTATAGAACAGTCTCTTTCTCCAAGATGAACTACATTACCGAATTTATCCCCGATAATCTGGATTTCCACGTGTCTTGGTTCCTCTACGTATTTTTCTATATATACATCAGGATTTCCAAATGCTGCCTGTGCTTCTGTCTGAGCGGCAACCATGTTTTCTTCCAGTTCCTTTTCGTTTCTGGCTATTCTCATCCCTTTTCCTCCGCCTCCGGCAGTTGCTTTTATGATAACAGGATAAGTTATTTCCTTTTTAGCAAGAATCTTAGCTTCTTTAATGTCTTTTATTATTCCGTCAGAACCTTTCGTAATAGGCACTTTATGTGCTATAGCCGTGGCTCTGGCTGTTGCCTTATCCCCCATTTGACTGATAACTTCAGGACTTGGTCCTATGAATACTATATTATTTTCAGCACATATTTTAGCGAATCCTGCATTTTCTGCAAGAAATCCATATCCGGGATGTATCCCTTCAGATTCTGTTACAAGTGCCGCCGAAATTATATTTGGTATTTTCAGATATGATTCTGAAGCACTCGCAGGCCCTATACATACAGCCTCATCAGCAAGTTTCACATGTAATGAATCCTTATCCGCCTCTGAATACACTGCTACTGTTTTAATCCCAAGTTCCCTAGCTGCCCTGATAATCCTAACAGCAATCTCTCCTCTATTGGCAACTAATATCTTTTTAAACATTTTTCCTCCTAATAATTATTCACTTATCTCAATCTCAAATAAATTTTTCCCGTAATCTACAATTGATTGATCTGCTACAAAAATTTCAGTAAGTATTCCGCTCACCGGAGCTTTTATATCTGTTGTTACCCCTATTGTTTCTATTGTAGCAAGTTTCGTTCCAGCTTTTACTTCCATTTCTTTTTCAATATTTAAAAATTTTATTTTCCCAACATTTTTAGATTTTACTATTTCTTTTGCCGGTTCAGGCTCTTCAAGAAAAACAACTTTTTCCTGAACACTCTGGAAATTCGTATTCGGACTCTTGGTATTTTTCAGATGCAGTTTTTCTGCCCCGATATTTACCTTAATTTCTCCCAGGTCTTCTTCCTTTATAAGTTTCATTAACTCCTTTATTTCTTTTAATTCCATTTCTCCTCCTGCAAAAAATCTTTATATAATTTTACCACACAGTCGTTCTTTTTGCAATCTAATAGTTAAACTGGCTGTTTGAACAGCTAATTCTCACACAAAACTGTTTAATATTTATGCTTTTTATCTTTAATTTTTCTGTAAATTTTGTCAGACTTAGATTACTCTATACACATTTTATCATTATTTTACAAAATATATACTACTTTATTTTTATTTTTTTATAATCAAGAAGTTCCGAAAGCTCTTCAATGAACTTGCTTGTAATACTTACCCTGTATTTTTCGCTTAATTTTATTATCTCTTTTTTGCCGGCTTCATTTACTGCGAAGTAAACCTGATTTGTCCCTTTATTTTCAGTTATGATTTTTTTTACCTGAACCATTTTGCCTTTTGTTTCTTCGTCTATTAGTATATAAAGCTTTAATTTACGATTCTCGTCTATATCCTTCAATGAATTTATACTGGTCATATTAACATTAAGTCTTCCGATGTTATCTGATGATACTGTTCCTTCCGCTATTACCACATTCCCGTCAAATATTTCATGGCTGAAATTTATATAATCTCTCGGAAAACATACGACTTCCGTCTTTGTGCCGTAATCCTCAATAAAGAATCTTGCCATAGGTTCCCCGGTTTTTTTGGTAATCATTTTCTTTATATCTTTTACCAGCCCTATTACCCTTACTCTTTTGCCCTGTTTCAAATTATCCATACGGCTTTTGTCTATTGTATCCATAAGAATTTTGTAATTATCGAGGGGATGCTTAGATAGATATACACCCAAAAATTCCTTTTCTTTTTCCAAAAGAAGGCCTTCACTGTATTCCTCCGACTTCTCTATAGAAAATATCCCTATTTTCTGAGACTTTCCTCCAAATAATATCATCTGAAGATCTTCCTCGGAATTGAATTTTTTCTCACACCATTCCAAAACTTTATCTATTGATAAAAACATCTCTTTTCTGTTATTGTGTATTTTATCAAGACTTCCTGAAAATACAAAAGCTTCCAGCTGTTTTTTATTAAGCCCTTCTTTTTTCAGCTTATACACAAAATCTTCATAAGAATCAAATTTCTCGTTCTTTCTTACCTCTATAACCTTTTTTACTATATTTATCCCTACATGCTTTATAGCCAGAAGCCCGAAACGTATTCCGTCTTTTTCAGCAAGAAATTCATATGCTGACAGATTCACGTCAGGAAGAAGCACTTTCACTCCCTTATCCCTTGCTTCATTTATAAAAAGCGAGAGCCTGTCTATATTATACATTTCCGTGGACATTGTGGCAGCAAAAAACTCTTTAAAATAATTAGTTTTCAGATATGCCGTCCAGTAAGCCACAAGTGCGTAAGCCACAGAGTGCGACTTTGGAAATCCGTATCCGGAAAATTTATCTATGAGATTAAATATCTCTTCTGCCTTATCAGGAGTAATATTATTTTCCACAGCTCTTTTTATAAATATTTCTCTGTTTTGAGCCATTAACTCGGGAATTTTTTTCCCCATTGCACGCCGGAGGCTGTCCCCTTCCCCCATAGTATAATTGGCAAGCACATTTACTATTTTCAAAACCTGTTCCTGATAAAGTATTACCCCGTATGTCTCACTTAAGACATCTATTAATGCATCATGGGGATATTTTATTGCGGCACCTTCATTTTTACTTGCTATAAAGTCATCCACCATTCCGCTCCGCAAAGGTCCCGGTCTGTACAAAGCCAGCAGTGCCACTATATCTTCGAACTTCTCTATTTTCATTTTCTGCATAAGTCTTCTGATACCGGGAGATTCACACTGAAATACCCCTAATGTATCTCCTGCTGTGAGCATTTTATACGTTTCTTCGTCATCAAGAGGTATATCGTCGAGTTCCATGACTTTTTCCTGTGTTACCCTTATATTCTCCATGGTTTTCCTCAGAATCGTAAGGTTTTTCAATCCCAGAAAATCCATCTTAAGTATTCCCAAATTTTCCAGTTCTTTCATCTGATACTGTGTAGACAGAAAAGAAGCCCGTCCGTCTGAATAAGTGGGTATTTCATCATCAAGAATATCTTTGGAAATAACCATTCCCGCGGCGTGAACCGATGCATGTCTTACTTTCCCCTCTAGTTTCAGGGAATAATCTATTACATCCCTTACCTCATTATCACTGTTATAAAGATCTTTTAACTCACGGACATTTTTCAATGCATCTTCCAGTTCTGAAAAATGCGGTATTAGTTTTGCCACTTTATCTACTTTTTTCAGGCTGATATCCAGAACTCTTCCTACATCCCTGATTGCCGCTCTGGCTTTTAAAGTACCAAAAGTAATTATATGTGCCACTTTTTCATGCCCGTATTTCTTTACTACGTAATCTATTACCTCTTCTCTCTGCTCCTGATCAAAGTCTATATCTATATCAGGCATTGAAATTCTTTCAGGATTCAGAAAACGTTCAAAGATCAGGTTATATTTTATTGGATCTACTTCTGTTATGTTCAGGGCATATGAAACTATGCTTCCTGCTGACGACCCCCTTCCGGGTCCCACATAGATACTGTTATCTTTTGCATATTTAATAAAATCCCAGACTATTATAAAATAACCGTTATAACCCATTTTATTTATTATATCAAGCTCATAATCCGCTCTTTCAGTAATTTTTTCCTCAAGAGGTTCTCCGTATTTCTTCCTAAGCCCGTCATACACAAGCTCTCTTATATACTCTGCCTCGCTTTTCCCTTCTGGAAGATCATATTCAGGGAACTTAAATTTATCAAACTCAAAAGTCACATTACATTCTCTTGCTATTTTCACACTGTTATCAATAGCTTTTTCATATCCTGAAAAATTTTCTTTCATCTGTTCTGCTGATTTCAAATAAAGATCATTATTTTTTAGTTCTGTATTTTCCGAATTTATTTTGGTTCCGTCTTTTATGGAGATCATTATTTTTTGCAGGACACTGTCGCCGAAATTAGGATAATATACATCATTGCTCGCCACATATTCCGCGTTGCATTCCTCTGCCATTTCTATATAAAGCTTTATCTTATCCTTTAGTCTCTCCGCGGCAGGCACTTCCACATAAAAGCTTTCGCCGAAATCCTGTACAAGCTTAGTAATTATATTCTTAAACTCGCTGTATTTATAAGTCAGTATTGACTCAGTCAGTTCGCTGTTTATCCCACCTGAGAGTATAAAAAGACCCTCAGAATATTTTTTTAATTCTTCATATCTTATTTTATTCCTGCTTCTGCTGAATCTGCTGAATGACAATGATGAAAGCTTACACAGATTCTTATAGCCTGTCTGGTTTCTTGCAAGCAGTGTCAGCGAAAATTCACCTTCGGAAAAAAAACCGTCCATAAATATTTCAAGCCCGATTATAGGCTTTATTCCCTTTTTAAAAGCCTTTTCATAAAATTCAACCACGCCGAACATAGCTGTGTCAGTCACAGCCAATTGCTTAATATTCAGTTTTTTCGCCCTGTCCAGATATTCTTCTATTTTGCCTACTCCCTCAAGAAGTGAATATTCTGTATGCAGTTTTAAATGTACAAACTCTTCTCTCATCATTCAATCACCAGTTTAGATCAATTTTTCCAAAATCTGTGCTACTCCGTCTTCGTTATTCGTTGCAATAATTTTTTCTTTATCAAATATTTCTTTGAGATTTTCAGGGGCATTTCCCATTAAGTAACCGTATTTCACATAACTGAGCATCTCTTTATCATTCCAGTGGTCTCCGAAAGCCATGGCATTTTCTCTGGAAATTCCGCTTTCTTCTAACACTTTTTTTACAGCACTTCCTTTATTTACACCATTTTGCAGAATCTCCATATAATACTCACTTGAAAATACATATTCCACTCCTGAAAGCCTTTTCTCAAGTATTTTTTTCATCTCTTCAAGCCTGTTATATTCTGCTACAAAGAGAGCCTTTGTGGATTTTTTCCCGACGAAATCGTCAAAATTTATAAGATTCCATTTGATATCTGTTAGGCTTGAATAATATTCTGCCTCTTTACCTGCATTTTCCACGTACCATTTATCATCTTTATATAAATTCAGGTGAATTTTATACTCACGTGATATCTCTATGAGCTTTTTTACTGTTTCTTCGTCAAGCGGTCTTTCTGAAAGCACTTCTTTTGTTTTCAGATTAATTATTCTTGCTCCGTTATAATTAATTGCCAGATCATCAAGACCTAGTTTTTCTACATATGAAGAGGCAGATTCCCAGCTTCTTCCTGTGGATACATATATGTTTATCTGTTTTTTCAGCTCTGTTATTACATCCAAAAGTCTTTTTGATATACTTTTGTCATCATGCAGAACTGTTCCGTCCAAGTCTAAAAATACCGATTTTACATCCATTTTTATTTTCTTCCTCCCGCATATTTAGTATCTTATTTATTTTATTGCCGCTAATATAAATATAACAATATCAACAGCTTATAATTACCAATCTTATCCATCAATACAAGATTCTATATTTTTGCAGTTATTCAAATAATCAAGAGCTATATCCAGAATATTCAAAAACAAAAAATCCGGTGATGCTGTTACTCCATGATTAAGTATTTTTGCATAAAAATCCAGAAAAGTCATATTTTCTTTCTCTTTGTCAAAGCTTCGCAAAATCTCTATTGTTTTATAATTCTTCACAATATATCCCGTATTGCCCAATGTTTTCATATTTCTTTCCAGATCAAAAATAAATTCTTTTTCTCCGATTATTTTCATTGCTTTTTCCAGTTTTATAAAAGTAGAATATATATTTATTCCGTTATATTTATAATAAATTTTCTCGAATTTCTGCATATTTTTCTTAGATGTAAATTTTTTCAGAAATTCTTCATATCTTTCATCTGTTAATATATCTGACACATTATCCGTTCTGAATTTTTTACCAAACCAGTTTAGTGAAAATATTGATTCTACCTCTTTTATTTTGGAATAATTCAGATTCTTTTTCTCTGACTCCAGTATTTTCTCATTTCTCAAAAGGTAAAAATATTCTTTCTCGATTGTGTAATAAACATCTACGGCTTTAGCCGGAGAAACTCCGCTTTCTATTATGCCGTCAATTATGCTTATATAGATTTCCACTATATAATTCAGTATGGTATTCTTCCAGTCAATAAGCCTTTCTTCCCCTTTATCGCCGTAATAATAATGAAGCCTTCTAAAATTATGTATTGATTCAAACAGCCTTTTCTCATTATCTGTATAAAGTTTCAGATATTTACTGTATTTTTCAGGAAGTTTTTTTACTTTTATCAAAAAATATTTAAGTATATGAACATAGACCTCTTCATACCACTTTTTCACAGCTTCGGCAAAATCATCAATTTTGTAAATTTCCTGAAAATTTTCTATCATTTCAAAAGTAAAGTCATTATATTCAAAGTCTATTCCTGTTATTTTCAAAAGGATTTCATTTCCTTTTATTTTTTCAGCTGACAGCTTCATCTCCCTGTCAGTTTTGTATAATTTTAAAAAATCATTTCTTCTTTCTTCATGAATAATACATTTATTAGCCAGTGAAATATCCTCATTTGTTTTTACCATATTTACAAAATCGATAACAGCGTAAAGATATCCCTGATCTCCCTGTTTTTCCCTGCTTATAAAATATTTATGATCCAGTACAAATATAAACAGATCATTTATATTAAAGCCTTCGTAATACTCTGTCATAGAATTAGACTCAAGAATACCCGTAATACTTCTGAAAATATCCCTGCGCCAATATCTTGCGGCTTCCTTATAAGTGCATTTTACGGATTTTTTTTCAAGAAGAAATTTTTGATATGATTTTATTTCGGTATCCAGTCTGTCGTATCTTCCAAGTTCTGTGAAAACAATATCCTGTATATCTGTTTCTTTTTCAAAAATAAATTTTTCCCTGTATACAAGATCTTCTGTATCTTCACCTGAAGGGAGAAATTCAGTAACTTCCGCCTCTATACTGGGATAATGCAGAAACTTCGCCACCGAAACACGGTGGTTTCCGTCATAAACATAGTAAGTATCTTTTATTTTATATAAAATTACAGGTGGCAGTGACTCTTCCTTCATACAGGCTACATAAATCTTTGTCCATCTTTCCTTTATTACTTCATTTTTCGGAACAAAATTTTTATCAAAATCCTTATATTTTTCCACGCTTCCTGCTATTTGATCCACTCTTACGTCCCTTATCCCGAGAATAGAACTATTATACGCCTGTTCCTGTTTCTGTACATTTTTAAAAGATTCCAGCCCGCTTTTTTGTTTATTTATACCAAATAGTCCTTTAGATGTCTTAATAAATTTCTTATATGCATTTTCTGCTTCTCTCTGTAAGTTTTCATTATACAGATCCATAACACATTACCTCTTTATTTCTTCATTTTTCAATCTCAAGCAGTTTATAACCAAAAACATTCATTATCCTCGTCTCACCCACATAAGTTTCCTGCACTGCAAGATAATTATGAAGATGCACATGACCATGAACCCACAGCTTCGGCTTAAACCATTTTATTACTTTATTAAATATCTTAAATCCCTCATGGACTTTCTCGTCAGTGTCATGTATACCTTTTGGCGAAGCATGAGACACCACAATATCAACTCCCCGCCATAAGCTGAAAATATTCTTTATCACCTTGCATGTCATCTGAAAATCCGTGTACTGATGTTCCTTGTGTGAATAAAGCTTTGAGCCGTCCAATCCGAAAATCCTCAGTCCCTTATACTTTAAAAACTTTCCGTCTATATTTTTCGCAAATGTAATGGGATGATCTTTATGATAAATATGATTACCATTTACATAAATCAGATCTTTATCCAGTGTGGATACAAGAAAATCTATATATCTGTTGGAGACATCACCTGCAGATATTATAAAATCAATATCCCTGAATTTATTTTTCATAGATTCCAGATTCATATTAGACAGGATATCTATGTCACTGACACATAAAATCTTATACTTTTTCTTCATCATTTCATTCCTTTTAACTTCCAGTATAGTTAAAACACGTTGCAATTACTGCTATTTTGATAATGAAAAATATTTTTATACAGAAAAAACGAAATTTCTGCTGCCGCATTCTGTCTGACTGATTAAACAATACAGAATAAAGTACAACATTAAAGTCTTTTTTGAATTTTACTCGTCATATCCAAGTTCTTTTAAAAAGTCTTTTTTCTTTCTCCAGTTTTTCTTTACTTTTACCCATAAATTCAAAAAGACTTTCTTTTCAAGAAGAGCTTCTATTTCAAGTCTTGCTTCACTTCCTACTTTTTTCAGCAGATTCCCGTCTTTTCCTATGATGATCCCCTTCTGCGAATCTCTTTCCACATAGATATTTATGTCGTATTTAGCTATTTTAGGAGTATTTTCTATATTTACTATCTCTATTGCTATACTGTGAGG
The DNA here is from genome assembly GCF_024158605.1 of Sebaldella sp. S0638. Lineage (NCBI taxonomy): Bacteria > Fusobacteriati > Fusobacteriota > Fusobacteriia > Fusobacteriales > Leptotrichiaceae > Sebaldella > Sebaldella sp. S0638. Next base: position 42,190 of record NZ_JAMZGM010000026.1, read on the forward strand.
TATCTCGTCTTTTGTATAAAATAAAAGTTTTTCCCTTACAATCTCTCTTATCATCTTATTTATGGAAATATCAGTATACATATCCTCAGGATAGTACCATACATCTGATGTGAGGTATTCCTGAAGCTCTCCGTATATTTTATGCATCCCTATTCCATATTCAGCTGCTATTGTAATAATCTTGTCAAAATCACCGAGTTTTTCCTTTATTTCTTCAAGTTTATCCTGTATCTCCTGATCACTCATTTTGTCAGTTTTGTTTATCACAAGTACCACGGGAGTATTTACCGCTTTTACATGATCATTTACAAATTCATCGCCTGTACTTATTTCCTGAGTACCATCGAGCAGAAACATTATCGCGTCTACTCCTTTTAATGTTTCCAAGGCTACATTTGTCATATGTTCACCCAGAAGATGTCTGGGTTTGTGAATTCCCGGAGTATCCATAAAAATATACTGGTTTTCCCCTTTATTCACTATACCTTTTATTCTGTCTCTTGTTGTTCCAGATTTATTTGAAACTATTGCTACCTTTTCCTCTATTAGTTTATTCATCATAGTAGACTTTCCTACATTTGGTCTTCCTACTATTGCTATGAATCCTGAACGCATATTACACCTCTTTATTTAATATATTAATTTTTTTCTGTTGACTTTTCTTATAAAACATTGCATAAACATCACTGAAAATAAGATTTTTCTTTCCTGTGTATGATTTTTATTATTTTTTATATTGTACCACATTAAAAACCACAGAATCAATAAAAACCGGAAAAGCCGAAATCTTATAAAAAACCTACTCCGCCCTTTCTTTATAGCTCATATAGACTTCATTCAGCTTATTTATGCCAAAGTATTTTTCATAAAGCTCAACAGTGTATAAATCCATCATTCCTGAAAGATAATCTATTATGTTACGTTCTTTATCTGATTTCCAGTTTATTCTGTATTCTTCTGGAAGTAAAATACCGTTTCTGTTAAACTTTTCATCCATAAATAATTCAAACAGGCTTCTTAGAATTATTTCTCCCCGTTTTTCATAAATCACAACATTACTTTCCCTGTTTATCAGCTTAAATATCAGTTTCTTTAATTCTGAAGCCAGATTTCCGTATTCGTTGAAATAAAGTCTTTTTACCCCGTTTTCCTCGACGCAGATAATATCCTGTATTAAATCATTTACTATATTGCCTCTTACATTTTTTCTGAAAATTTTGCTGTATTCCTCAGTTGTATTAGATTCTTCTGCCTCTTCATGAGCATTTTCAAAGACATTTTTTACAAGTTCGTATTCTCGCTCGCTCAAATTTTCTTTTTTCAGCTGATTCATAAACTCTCTGTCATTAAAAAATTTCAGATTCAAGGCATCCTCAAGGTCATGTCCTATATACGCTATTTCATCTGCAAGATCCATTATCTGTGCATCAAGTGTCATAGGCTTTATCCCAGTTTTATCCACAATAGACTTTATCACTTCATAATCATCAGCGTATAAGAATCTTTTCTGTCTCTCTGTATTTTTATTAAAAGACTTTACTATTGACAAAAGACTTCTTTTAGACAGATTCAAGCCTTGTATTCCGCCTTTTGCCCTTTCCAGTCTCGTTAATATACGTAATGTCTGAGCATTTCCTTCAAAACCTTCAAGACCGTTTTCCACTGCAAGCCTGTCAAGCACTGTCTCTCCGTAATGACCAAAAGGAGGATTTCCCAGATCATGAGCCAGCGAAGAAAATTCCAGAACATAGTTATCTTTTATGGAATAAAAATTATCATCCCCAAGCTCATCAGGAAAAATACTGATAAAATAATCTACTATTCCCCTTGCTATCTGTGACACCTCTATACTGTGCGTAAGCCTGTTTCTGTAATGTTCTGCATAATTAACATCCAGAAGCTGCATTTTCCCCTGAAGGCATCTGAACGAAGACGAATGTATAAGCCGTGCATAATCCTTTTGGTAAGGGTTTCTCTCTACTTTGCTTATTATTTTTTTCTTTTCGTTTTCGAGACGTTCTTCAAACACCGGCTTATTCAGCTCGGCATATTTTTCTTTCAGATACTTAAGCAGTTTCCCGTTATTTTCCGAAGTTCTCGGCATAAGTTCCCTCATTTCTTTATATAATAAAATTTTTTTATAATCTTAAATTTCTCTTTTATATTATAACATAAAATCACTTTATATGCTTTATTTCGGTAAACGCTTTTTTTCATACCGCAGAAACCATTTTTACATATCAAATACAGTTTTTTAAATAACATAATATTCTTTGATAAAACTTAGAGAAAACTAAGCTTTATTAAGATAAAAAATAACGTTGACTTTGATTTTTTTTCAGAGTATAATTTGTTAACAAAAAACATTTATATTCTTTTTAATCATATAATGACTGGAGGCAAATATTATGTCAGCAGAAAATGTGAGGAACAGAAAGGCGTATTTTATAGGAGGAGGTGTAGGTGCACTTTCCGGTGCGGTTTTTCTTATCAGAGACGGAAAGATGCCCGCAGAAAACATTCATATATATGAAAAACTAAATATAAGCGGCGGAAGTATGGACGGAAGCGGAAATGCAGATGACGGATATGTTATCAGGGGAGGACGTATGTTTGACTATGAGCAGTATCCCGCACTCTGGAATGTCCTTTCGGAAATACCGGCTATTTCCAATAAAAATATCTCAGTTTATGATGAAATAAAAGATTTTAATGAAAAAGTACAGACAAACGGCAAAGCCCGTCTTGTGGACAGAAACGCTCAGATAACCGATGTTTCTTCCATGGGTTTTGATGAAAGCGACAGAATATCACTTGTAAAACTTATGGTAAAATCTGAACATTCTCTTGAAGATATTACCATTGAAGACTTCTTTTCACCTCATTTTTTTACTACCAATTTCTGGTATATGTGGGCCACTACTTTTGCTTTTGAACCCTGGCACAGCGCTATAGAGTTCAAGAGATACCTGCATATTTTCATTCATGAATTTCCTAGAATAAATAATCTTTCCGGAGTAAAGCGTTCTCTTTATAATCAGTACGATTCTGTTATCCTCCCTATGGAATTATGGCTGAAAGAACAGGGTGTTGTTTTTGAATACGATTGTGAAGTAAAAGACATAGAATTTAATACCATTGAAAATAATGAAAAAAGCGTTTCAAAATTATACATTTCGCGAAACGGTACTAATGAAAACGTTAATATAAATCATGATGATATAGTCATAATTACAAACGGTTCCATGACAGCTGCCACTACGCTGGGAACTATGACATCCCCGCCTGTTTTTTCAAAGTCAAACCTTGGCACTTCATGGGAATTCTGGGAGAAGATATCTGCCGGAAAGCCTGAATTTGGTAATCCAAAAGTTTTTGACAGTGACATTGACCGGAGTTTCTGGGAGTCATTTACTGTAACATGTAATAAAGACAATAAATTCCTTGATATGATGGAAAAGTTTTCGGGTAATACACCGGGAACAGGTGCCTTAGTTACCCTGAAAGATTCAAACTGGCTTATGTCTATAGTTATAGCATATCAGCCGCATTTTCTGAATCAGCCTGAGGGGGTCACGGTTTTCTGGGGATATGGTCTGTTTCCAAACAGGGAAGGCGACTATATTAAGAAAAAAATGACAGAATGTACAGGAGAGGAAATACTTGCCGAACTTCTTCATCACTTGAAATTTGACGACTATATTCCGGAAATGATCAGTACATCGAATTGTATTCCTTGTATTCTTCCTTTTATCACCAGTCAGTTTATGCCGCGAAAAATTTCTGACAGACCCCGTGTAAGACCTGCGGGATATAAAAATCTTGCTTTTATCGGGCAGTTTGTGGAAATTCCCGAAGGTGTGGTATTTACCGTAGAGTATTCTGTGAGAACTGCTATGACTGCTGTTTATGACTTTCTGGAAATTGATAAGAAAATACCTGCTTATTTCAAAGGCGATAAGGATATAATGGTGTTGTTTGATTCATTTGTTACTATGCATAAATAATATATTAAATTAAATATTAAGGGTAAAAGAACTGCACGATCTTTTACCCTTTTTTTATTCCTAAATTCTGATTATAAATCAAACTGCATATAAAAAGAGCTGATTTCGCTGGCAGCTCTCCTGTGTTATAAATTTTTATTTCATTAAAACATCGTGAATATCATTATTCTTATCAAATATTAATTTTGCAAATGGGCATAAAGGCAGTATTTTCAGATTATTTTTTCTGGCAAAATCTACTCCTGCCATTACAAGGCTCTTCCCTACTCCTTTTCCTTCCGCCGGAATTTCTACTACAGTGTGGTCTATAATGAACTTGTCATCTCCTATCCATGTATAAGTCATATGTCCTAACATTTCGTTATTTTCCCATGCTTCAAACTGTTTCTGTTCTTTTTTGTGAATTATTTCCATAGATATTCATCCTCCGTCTTCTTTAAGTTACTCCGTTGTGTGGAATTTTTTGTATACTTTATTTATTTCTAATTTAAATATATTATAATATTATTTCCTTAGTTTTCTATTATTCTTTGAGTTTATTTTTACTAAATCTATATATTGAATTTTTATTTTATATTTTGATCACAAATGCCGGGAAATGATATCATTCACGTATAATCCCTTTTTGCAGTCCTGTAAAAAATTTTATTATTCCCTTCAAAGCTGTTTGATTTCTAGAATAGCTGAAATTTTCATAAACTATTTTCTTTTTTCCATTTTCAAATTCATATACTGCCGCTCCCTCAGCTGAATTTTTATCTCTTGTAATGTATACCCTTATTAATTTATTTTCTAACTTTAACATTTTCAAATAATTCTCTATTTTCACCATCAGGTTGTCTATAGATTCTTTTGTAATATCTTTATTTAAAGTTATTAATAAACTTCTATCCACATTCATATTTATATTTTTTTCATTTTGCCCGAATATATACAAATACCCCATTTCTTCATCAGAATATTTGAACCCTATATCTATTTTTTCTGTTGTTAAATATACTTCTTCTAATACAGGCATATTATTTAATATTTTAAGCAGCTCTTCTACATTCTTTATGTTTGAAATATTCGTGGAATAAACTACATTCTGCGGTTCAAAATAAAATATTTCAAGAAAATCCAGCAAAATGATTCCTAATATCAGACTAAAAAATATTTTTACTGCTAATTGAAACTTCTTTCCTTCTTTTCTAAATTTCAAAAATATTATAGTCAAAATTTCGATTAACAAAGTTATTAAATATGTGTATATTATGAATTTGTTCATCCGCTTGTTAAAATCACTATAAGCGGAAAATTTAATCAAATAGGCACTAAAACTAAAAACGAATAATAATAAATAGAAATTATACTTTTTCACTTTGAATACTACTAAAAAATAGAAAATCATCATAAATATGATATTAATAAATAGCATTATACCTGTAGTTTTATTAGAATAACCGTTAGATAACAGTACAATATTTTTCCCTAATAAAAAAAGAAAAAAATAATATATTACATTTTTCAACAATTGAGAGCCTGTGATAAAAAGTCTGTAAATAAAAAAATCTTTTTATGATAAACTAAAAACAGGAGGACTTTATTATGAAA